>JAJXXI010000125.1 GCA_021781185.1 bacterium | reverse complement strand
GCGAATGGGAATCTTCACCACACGGATCGCTCATTTCCCAGACAGCGGTGTGCGTCTCCTCGATGCGCGGGACCACCTGCCGGCGCACCGGGCAGTTTTCATCCGCCGGATCAATGAGGTTGAAGAAATACGGCGTGATGCCCAGGGCGAGCTTGTGGTTCGCGAGCTTTGCCCCCGCCAGTTCCTCCGGCGTCAGCGTGGGCAGAAATTTCTGCAACTGCTCGATGGTGGAGATGCGATGCTTGAGCTGCCAGTGCCAGTTGTTCCAGTCGGTCTCGGAAACGTCATGCCAAAAGCCGCGGCCGGCGGATTGAAAGTGTTTTAAGGTCAACAGCGACGGCCCTGCTGGCGGCTCCTCGCCCCCGGTGGATGATTGTTCAGCCTGCATTTTCAAGTAAGCGCACTATAAGTCGGCTTTCTGGTCTGTCAAGGCGGCCACTTTGGTCAACGGGTGGGAACCGGCAGCGCCTCGCGCGCCAGCCGGGTTTCCAGTTCCTGGCGGCGCTGGTCCAAAACATTCAATTGCCGGATCAATTTCTCCGCATCACCTCGCCGGCGGCGGGCGGCGGAATGTGTTTTTTGCGTGTCCAGATATTCCGCCAAGACGGTGCGGTAACCGTCGCCCAGCGGTGCCAGGGGCACCGCCAGCCGGAACTGCACCAGATTAAGATCACGCAGCTTGGTCTCCAGAATTTGCGTCTGGAGCGGCGGTTCAAAATTCCGGACGGCGGCCTGCAGGGAGATGGACACGTGGCTGGGCAGGTCATTCGAGGCGGAGCGTAAATCCACCGGCACGGAAAGCACCGCATCGAGCTTCAGCCGGCTGACCTCGATGGTCCAGAGCGGACCGGGATCGTGGGAGGCAAAGGCGACGACTCGCAGCGACCACCATTTTTCCACGTCAAGCGGACTGCGAAAGTCATCCCGGAAAGCGGAAAAAAATGCGGTCTGCCAGTTCTCGCGCCGGGGCAGTTGCGCGATCAGATTGCGCAGTTTCTGCGGGCCATTTTTCAAGGCGAGCAGCTCGTTCACAAACAACTGGGTGCTGGCAAGATAAACCCCGCCGTCCGCGCCATTTTCCTGCCGGTCATCCGGCCAGCTCAATTGTTCAAACGTCAGCGCCGGGGCATTTTGCAAAATGCGCCGGCTCGCGGCGAGCGGGTCAATGCCCCGCTGGTTCAAATTCACCCGGGTTTCCGCCAGGCCGTCCACCAGCCGGGTGGGCGCGGAAAAAATCACCTGGGTCGCGTCCGCCGCGACCACCTGCCGGGCCAGCCCGTCCGCCAGCCAGGGCGGAATGCCGGCCGGCCGGGCGTTCACGGGCACATTGCGGTTGGCCAGTTCCATCAGCAGAACGGCGCTGAAAGCCCGCGCATAGCGGGTGCGGGTGATGATGTCCGGCAGTTCCAGCCGGTAGTTCCAGTTCTGCAGGAAGGGTTCGGTCGCGATCACCACCGGCTCGTTGGTTGACCGGGCGGGGTGCAGCGCCAGAAAAATTTTCCCGCTCCACGTTGAATCCGCAGGCAGTCCGATAAACCGCCATAGCGCCGATTTAAATCGTTCGGCCGAGATGGCCAGCACCGAAGGTTCCAGTTGGAGGAAGTCCGCCTTGGCCGCCACGGATGGACGATGATAAAAAAATGGTGAACTGGGCGGCGTGGAGGAAACCACGAACTGTCCGGAAACGCTGTGCACTTCGTCGGGACCGGCGAAAGGAGACTGGCCGCGGGCGGCGGCGAGAAAAAACAACAGGCCGGCGGCCAGCACGCATACGGAGCGTGTCCGGTTCATTTTTTCCCAGTTTTGGCGGCGGGTTTGGATTCAGACTTGGTTTCGGACTTTGCCGGGGCGGATTCTTTTTTCGCCGCCTGCTTGTAGCCTTCGCTCCGGTAGTCGGTGATGTAAAAGCCGCCCCCCTTGAACAGCAGTCCGGCACCGGCGCTGATTTTTTTGGTGACCTTTCCTCGTCCCCAGCTTTTCCGGGCACATAAATCTTCGGGGCAATTTTTCAGCGGCGCGGCGGCAATGGACTGGAATGCCTCAAACTCGTGACCGCACTTTTCACAGCGATATTCGTAGGTGGGCATAACCTTGAGCGTTGCTTAAGTTTCCACCCGCGCTCAATGGGCGGGGGCATTGGTCGGCGCACCGAGCGGCGGAATCACCTTCACCGAGCCATCCGAGCCAATCTCCACGTTGAGGGCGTTGCCGGGCGCGGAGGAAGAGGTCGAGGTCACGGGCGGAGGCACGTTGGGATGCATGAGCAGTTCAGCTCCGCGCATCTGGCTGTGGTCGTTGTGCATGAATTCCAGCCGGCGGGCAATGAAGATCTCGGACTTGATTTTTTTGACCTGCTGACGCAGTTCGTCGAGGTCGTTGAACTTGTGTTCCAGCTCGGCCCGTTGCGCCATCTGCCGCTGCAGTTCCTGCTGGAGGAAAGTGTTGTCGGACTGGGAATGGGCCAGCTTCTGGCGGGTGATGGCAATCTGCTGATCCAGCTCCACGATGTTGTTGGAGAGTTCGCCGGCGCGTTTTTCCAGCGATTGATTTTGCACTTCAAGGTCGGAGACGTGGCTGTTCAAACCATTGATCTGTGTCCGGGCCGCCGCGAGATCACCCTGACTGGCATTCAGTGCGGCAGTCGCCGCGTTGAGCTGGTTGGAAAGCCCGCTGGAGAGTTCAAAGCTATGCTGCCGGGTGGTTTCCAGATCGTTGGTCAGCGCCAGATTGACCTGGTTGAGATCGTTGATTTTGAGGCTGGCGTTGAACACCTGATTCGAGAAATCCGCGATGGAATTCACGTCGGTGGCGTGCTGCTCCTCGCCCTGCTTCTTCGCCGCGAAAAGCGCAATGGCCAGGCCAGCACACGCAACGGCCAGAATGACAATGACAACCTTGGTTTTCATATTTTTTATGATGTTTTATCAGTCCACCTGCGCCCCGGCCAGTCAAGCCGGCCCCTTACTTGACAGAGGCGGCCGGCGCGTTGGTGTCCGCCTGCTCGGCCTCATCCGCCTGGGCCCGAAGGGTTTCATCCAGGGCCTTCAACGACGGATCCACGATTTGCACATCCAACTCACTGCGCAACTGCTTGATGTAGGCGGGGGCCAGCGCCTTGATCTTCTCGGCCTCCACTTCATTTTTACAGATTTCCTCCACGGTCTTGTTGATGCGCGGCAACTCGTCGGTAAACGCGTATTTCTTGGCCGGCGTTTTGCCAATCATCTTGATGATGTGATAGCCATATTGGGTAGTGACCACATCGCTGACCTGATTATTGGTCAGCGCGAAGGCGGCGGCGGAAAATTCCGGCACCATCTGGCCCCGGGAAAACTCGGGCAGCTCACCCCCATTATCTTTGGATCCGGGATCCTCGGAATATTTTTCAGCCAGCGCGGCAAAATCGCCGCCATCGCGGATTTGTTTGAGAATGTCATCAATCTCCTTGCGCTTCGCGGCAATCGAGTTGGTCGAAAGCGGCTGATGAGTGGTGGGATCAATGGTCATCAACAGAATGTGGCGGACGTGCGCCAATTCCGGCTGTTCAAATTCTGCCGAGTGCTTGTCGTAAAACGCCCGGGCTTCCGCGTCCGTGACTTTAATGCCCAACTCCCGCTTCAACACCGCCTTGGCGGTCGCTTCCTGGGCGGCCTTGGCACGCAGCGTGTCCGCTGTCATCCCCACCGCCATGAGCTGGCGCTGAAACGCCTCGACCGAGCCGAAGCGCTGAACCAAATTCGTATATTGCTGGTCCGCCTCGGCCGTGCCAATCGCGCGGTCGGCGGGCGTCGCCTTTTGCAGCAACGCCTGGATGGTGATCAACTGGTTCAGAATGGCGGCGGAAAAGGCCGGCGGCAATTGCTGGCCCTGCGCGGCGGCATTCGCCTTGGCCCCGGTGAGAATCTCGTCCAGCGCGCTCTGCTTGATTTCAAAACCCTTGGCTTTGACAATGACCGGGTCGCCGAACAACGCGGTCATCGCCGCTTCGGGACTGGCGTTGGTGACGGCTGCCGGCGACACCGTTTCGGTGGTCGCGGAAGCGGAGATCACACCGGCCAGCAGCACGGCGGAAAGGATCAGATTCAATTTCATGTTTATTTGTTCTTACAGTTTAAATCAACGGATTACAAAGTTACCACTTTCACATTGCTGATGTCAGCGTCTTTCTTCAGCTCATCCAGAACGGCTTGCGGCGGCACGCTGTCCAGGCTCAACACCGTCAGTGCCAGGCCGCCGACCGCGTCCCGGCCGAGGCTCATGCTGGCAATGTTGACCTTGTGCTTGGCCAGCACCGTGCCGAGGTGGCCGACGATGCCGGGCTTGTCCGCGTTATTCAGCAGCAACAGCGTTCCCGTGACCG
>JAJXXI010000545.1:2647-4371 GCA_021781185.1 bacterium | reverse complement strand
TCCTGCAATTGGAACACGCTCCACATGGCGGGCGCGGCGAGGTGTTGGCGCAGGATGGCTTCCACAATTTCCGGTCCGGCGGTGCGCGGGGCTTCGCCGGAGCGGCCAAGCTCCTGATTGAAGAATTTCTGCGTCAGCTTGGCGTCTTCCTCCCACCAGCCCCGGATGCTGTTCATATCGTGGGTTCCCGGCGTGATGACGCTCAAATAAGGCGCCTCCGCCGGGCGTGAAAAATCCACCCCCATTGCCTTGGGCATCCGCTGGATTTCCAGGCTCAACAAGCCGAGATCCCGCATCACCTCCGGCACGCACGCGGGCACCAGGCCGAGATCCTCGCCGCAGATGAGCATGTTGGTGACACGTTTGAGCGCCGGCAGTTTCTGCATTGCTTCGCGCATCCAGAAATCGTCCTGTCGCCGGAAGAAATAATCCACATACAAGTCGCGCAGTTTGGACTGCATGTCCGCCGGCAGATTTTTGAAGGAACTGGTTTGTTCAATGGCAAAACGGAAATGCAGTTTGCCGTCCGCCTCCAGCAGAATCACGTTGCTGATCAGATCGAACAAGCCGGTTTTCAACTTCGCGTTGCGCTCGTTGGCGGCCAGTTTTGCAAAATGCGCCTCCACCTGCCGCTGCGTGGCCAATTCCGGTTTCAAAGCATGGCGTTCCGGACCGGTCGCCTTCAGAAATTTGCGGCGAACAAAGCCGGCTTCTTTGCCGAAAACGTCGTTCAGCAGCGCGTCATTGATGAAGGGTTTCGTGAGCCGTTCGTGGTCAAAGGGAATGCCGCGGGCGACAAATTCCGCCGGCTCGACGGCGATGGCCGGGACGAAGTGGCCGAGAATGCCCTCCACCGCGTGCGCCGGGCTGCTCCAAATGCGGAAAAAGCCAAGAATGTGGTCAATGCGGAACGCGTCAAAGTAATGGCCCATCTGCAAGAAGCGCTGTTTCCACCAGGCAAAACCGTCGGCGGCCATGCGCGGCCAGTTGTAAGTGGGGAAGCCCCAGTTCTGGCCCTTGTCGGAAAACGGATCAGGCGGCGCACCGGCCTGCTGGTCCAGATGGAAAAGCTCCGGCTGTTGCCACGCATCCGCGCCGTGACGATAGACGCCGATGGCGATGTCGCCCTTCACAACGAGGCCGGCGGCGTGAACATGCGCCGTGGCGTTCTGAAGCTGCCGGTGCAAGTGATACTGGACGAAAAAATGGAAGGCCACGTCCTCGTGGTCACGGGCCAGGGCGCTGATTTTTTCGGCGTTGAACTGCCGGTGTTCCAGCCATTGGCTGAAATCCGCCGTGCCGAACCGGTCACGCAAATGACAGAAGACCGCGTAGGGTTCAAGCCAGTGCCGGTTTTCCGTGAAAAAACTTTTGTAATCCTTGGCGCGGAACGTGGCGGCTTTTTGGGAGGGGAAGATTTTTTTGAGCAGGCCGAGCTTGGCTTGCATGACGGCTTCGTAATCCACCGTTTCCAGCGCGTTAAGCCGCTGGCGTTCGGGTTCGAGCGCCCGGAGCAACGGCTTGTTTTTGGGGCTGACAACCGCAGCAAGATTCAAGTAGAGCGGATGCAGCGCAAAGGCCGAGATGGCGGCGTAAGGATAAGAATCCTTCCAGGTGCCCGTGGCGCTGGTGTCATTGACGGGCAGGAGTTGAATGAGTTTTAGCCCGACGCTTCTGCCCCAATCCGCGAGCGGTTTCAAATCGGCGAATTCGCCGACGCCAAA
>JAJXXI010000545.1:0-2637 GCA_021781185.1 bacterium | reverse complement strand
CCGGACGAAGCCGTCGTTGACGACCGTATGCTGGTTTCCAGTCGCCGCTGTCTTCAGTGTCCGGTTGCCGCCGTCTTCAAAGCGGACGAAGCGGTTCGCGTCCACGTCGAATACCCCGTATTTGTAAGCGGACGGAACGGGCTGGCCGCGCAAATCCAGGGCCGCTGAAAAAAAGTCCTCGTCCGGCTGGCGGCGCAACAAAACCGGTGCGCCCGTATTCCAGCCACCGAGAACCGGGCTTTCGCCGAGCAGGCAAATGGTATGGCCTTTGGCGAGCAGGGGGGATTGCACGCGGAATGTGTGCGTTGCCGCAGCCACTGGTCGCGCCGGCACCGGGGTGAAATTTCCCGCTAGCAAAACCCGTTTGAATGGCGCGGTATAAAATGCGTTCGCAAAAAAACCGGCGTGGTTCCATGAATCCAAGATCAACAGGTCCTCGGAGCCGGAGCCAAAGCGATTGGGGATTAACGCGCGGTTCTGCCCCCAGTCCGTAGTTTGCAGGCCATTGGACTGACGGAGATGATAGGAATAATGCAACGACGCACTGGTCACGGAAGCCGTCAGCGGGATCGTCACTTCCCAGTTTTCGGGATCCACATATTGCATGGGCAACGGATGGTCGGGCAGGGGATGGCTGCCGGACAGCCAGAGCGATTGTCCGGGTTTGGTCCAAAAGCGAAGACGAAAAGTCAGATTCATCAGTTATTTATAACAGCCAGGAAGCGGGTTGCAACTCGCACGAAAATGTCGTGCCAGAATGCTCTTTTCACTTTTGCAATCTTCTGGATTGAAACCGGCCATTCCATCAATGACACAATGCCCGTAATTTTTATATTGGGAAAAAATTGCCGGGTGGTTTCCTCGGTTTTTGCCTGAAAAACACGGTGAATAACTCGCCGTTTTTGCGATCTAATGAAGTCAATTCAAATTTCTCAGCATCCGCCAGACGGAGGAATCCGCGTCCATCCGTGATCGTGGGCGCGGTCCGGCCGCCGAAAATTTTCGGGCAGATCGTCAGGTGGATTTCATCCACCAGACCAGCCCGGAACAGCGCCTCGTTCAGTTCGCCCCCGCCTTCGCACAGCAGCCGGTTCACCCGCCATTTCTCCCGCAGCCAGCCAAGCGCGGAACGCAGATTCACTTCCCGGGTGCCGGCAATTTTAACCGTGTCGGCTAGGCTGCGGAGGCGATTCAGGTTTGCGGATGGCGCGCGACGGGTGGTGAGCACGATGAGCGGGGAAAACTTTTTCTGGAAAATCTCCGCCGCCGGATTGATCGAGCCGCTGCCGCTGACGAGGACGCGCAGGGGGTGTTCCGCCAGCCCGTGTTTGAGCCGGAGCCGGCGATATTTCTCACCGCCGTTGCCCAGGATGGAATGCGAGATTTCAACCGTTCGCGCTCCGCACAGGATCGCGTCCGCCGTGGCGCGCAGTTCGTAAAGATGGGCCTGATCGAGCGGGCTGCCGAAGCTGTGAACCTTGCGGTTTGCCGTCGCGATTTTTCCATCCGCCGTCATCGCCATGTTGACGAAAACAAACGGCCGCCTGGCGTCTGTTGTTTTCAATTTCATATTCACAAAATGAGCATCGCGTCGCCGTAGCTGAAGAACCGGTAACGCTCGCGGATGGCCTCCGCGTAAGCCGACAAAATCAGGTCGCGGCCACGCCATTGTTCACCCGGCGCGGCGAAGGCGCTGACCAGCATCAGCAGGGTGGACTCCGGCAGGTGAAAGTTCGTGAGCAGCGCGTCCACGACCAGAAACTCCGCCGGTGGAAAAATGAAGATGTCAGTTTTACCCTTGTAAACATTGACTCTTCCATCGTTCCGGCGGGCGACGGTCTCCAGTGTGCGCGTGGCCGTGGTGCCCACGGCAATGACGCGCCGGCCATTTTGTTTGGCCGCATTGACGGCGTTGGCGGTGGCTTCGCCGACCTCAAAATGCTCGGCGTGCATCCGGTGTTCCGTCACGTTTTCGGCTTTCACCGGCAGAAAAGTTCCTGCGCCAACATGCAGGGTGATGAAGCAGATATTGATCTCGCGCAAGCGGATTTTGTCCAGCAGTTCGGGGGTGAAATGCAGGCCGGCGGTGGGGGCGGCCACCGAGCCGGCGGGCTGCGCGAAAACGGTCTGGTAGCGGTCGCGGTCGCCGGCCTGTTCGCCCTGCCGTTCGATGTAAGGCGGCAGCGGCAATTCGCCCAGGGCGTCCAGTTCTTCGAAGAGGTTTGGCGTGCCGGAAAAGTGGAGGCGGCGATGACCTTCCGCGTTGAGGGCGGTGACGGTTGCGACGATTTTGGTCGGTTTGCCAGATTTGTCTTGCAATTGAATTTGGGTGCCGAGTTTGGCCCTTTTTCCAGGGCGCAGCATGGCCCACCAATCGTTGGCGGCGCATTCTTCCAGCAACAAGACTTCAAACTGACCGCCGGATTTGGCGTTGGTGCCATGGAGCCGGGCCGGGATCACTCGGGAGTTGTTGAGCACGAGCACATCGCCGGGTTGGAGATAATTCAGCAGGTCGGGAAACTGCCGGTGTTCGGTTTTGCCGCTGGTTCGATCCACCACCAACAGTCGCGAGCCGTCGCGTTTTGGAGCTGGTTGCTGGGCAATCAGGTCCGTCGGCAGGTCGAAGTGGAAATCGGC
>JAJXXI010000490.1 GCA_021781185.1 bacterium | reverse complement strand
ACCCGATATTCAATTGGATTGCGGATGACCGGGGGGCAGATGGCCCGGGGGCATTGCGGTGCCTCCGCCCATTTTCTTCATCATTTCAGTCTGCACCATGGCCTGTGGGTCGGTGTAAACGCGGTAGCCCAGCGGCGGCTCAAACAGGCTGGCGGCCGGTTGGGCCAGGCTGATGTCGGTGAAGTGCAGCGTGGTGGTGGTGTCCGCCTGGCCCTTGGCATCCGCTGGCGGATTCATCTGAATCTTGATCGGATAGTTTTTCAAGTCGGTGGCGAGCCAGGCGATCAGGGTCAGTTTTTCGCCGGTCTTGGCGTTGGTGACGGTGTATTGGTTTTTCACACAGGGATGGCCGTCCAAGGTTTCCTTGGACAACTGAGTGGTTTCCATTTTTGAGTCTTCGGCGCCTTGCGCGGTGGCCGGAGCCGCCATTTTGGCGTAAGAATCAAACCCGGGATAAATCAGATAAACGGTCTTGGTGTCATTCCGGAAGATGGACACGATTTGATCCATGCCCATGGCCTTCATCTGGTCGGCGGCATGGGGCGGCATCTGGCTGCCCTTTATCTTGGTCATGTCCATTTCGGTGCGGGTGTTCCCGTTGGCGAAATAGATTTTTCCGGGCATGGTGACTTCATCTTCGTGCGACGGCAATTTGGCGTCCATTTCCATGTTGGCGGAAAAATTCAGGTTGGTGCCGAACACCGTGAACAGGGCGTTGTCCGCCGCCGAACTGCCAGGTTTGCCGAACTGGGCGAAGGCTGGGAGCAGTCCGAGGCCGAGAATGGCGGTGGTGAGTATCAGGAGAATTTTTTTCATGGCATTTGTGTATTCGGGAAGAGGATTGGGGCAAGGCGATCGTGGTGTCGAGTGGAAATTGAGCGTCCGGTCATTTCTTCACCGCCTCGAACTGGCGCAGGGCGAGGAAAGGGTCTATCCGCGCCACCAGAAAACGCGCCCAGCGTTGTTTCCATCGCCGCCAGGAGGACAGTGATTTGAGCCAGGGGTCACGTTCGATTCGGCGGGACCGTTGCAGCGCCTGTTCAAACAAAGCCTGTGCCCCGCTGGCAATGGCTTTGTCAGCAAAGCGCACCATCAGTTCGTAGTTCAGGTTCAGGCTGCGGATGTCCAGATTGCTGGAGCCGGCATACGTGACGCCGTCGGTGAGGATTAATTTCGCATGCAGGATTTGCGGCTGGTATTCGTAGATTTCCACCCCCGCCCGCAACATGCGTTGATACAGGCTGCGCGCCGCCAGTTGAGACAGCAGCACGTCCGACCGGCCGGCGAGAATCAATTGAACCCGTCCGCCCCGGCGCGCCGCCTGCATCAAGTAGCGGCGCACCCGGCGGGTCGGGAAAAAATAGGCGGTGATGATGCGGGTGTCCCGCGCCCGGGCGAGATCGTGGTGCAGGGCGGATTGAAACGGACTGGCCCCGCGCCCGGGCTGGCTGAGCAACAATTTTCCGGTGGTCTGGTGGACCGACTTGCGCCTGCGCTTAAAGGCGCGCAATCGGAGCAGTGGTCGCCGCCGAAAATCGGCCAACTTAAACATCTCGTCGAATGACGCCGCCAGCGGGGCGATCAACGAGGTGTTTTCCAGACGCAAGCCGATGTCAAACCAGCCGCAGCTGATCCCGTCGCCATTAAATTCATCGGCGAGATTGAAACCGCCGATGAACGCGTTGGCGTCATCGCATACAAGCAGCTTGCGGTGATTTCGCACGCCAACACGCCAAAGTTGCAGCGGGTTGAACAGGCTGACCTTTCCGCCTGCGGAGGTGAGGGGATTGAAGAATCCGCCCGGCAACTGCCATGAACCGAGCGCGTCCACCAAAACGGAAACGCGCACCCCGCGCCGGGCCGCAGCCGTGAGCGCCGCCAAAAACTGGCACCCGATGATTCCGCTGGTGTAAATGTAAGTTTCGAGCCGGACAGATGCGCGGGCGGCATTGATGGCCTCCAGCATGGCGGGGAAAAATTCCCCGCCGCTGCCGAACCACCTCAGGTTGTTTGGGCTGGTCGCCACCGGGTTAGGATAGTGACGGGGCCCGGACCGTGCAAAACTTTACAGCCGTGACACCAGCAGCTCGCGCTGGAACACGAGTTCCTTCGGCAACTGGCTGTAGAGCTTCATGAACAGTTCGTCCTGCATCACGAGTTCGCGGTGCCATTCGGATTTGTCAATCTTTTGCACCTCGGCGAATTTCTCGGGCGTCATGTCCTTTTCCATGCCGCGCATGTCAAGGTCCTGATATTCCGGCACCCAGCCGATGGAGGTTTCGATGGCGTGCGCGCCGATCTGGCAGCGTTGCACGATCCATTTCAACACGCGCATGTTGTCGCCGAAGCCGGGCCAGAGGAACCGGCCGTCGTTGTCTTTGCGGAACCAGTTCACGTGGAAAATGCGCGGGAGATGTTTCACATTTTGCCGCATTTCCAGCCAGTGCGAAAAATAATCGCCCATGTTGTAGCCGCAGAACGGCAGCATGGCCATCGGGTCGCGGCGCACCTGGCCGAGCGTGCCGGCGGCGGCGGCGGTCATTTCTGAGCCAACGGTCGCGCCGAGATAAACGCCGTGAACCCAGTTGAAGGCCTGGAAAATCAAGGGCATGGTCGTGGCGCGGCGGCCGCCAAAAACCATGGCGCTGATTTTGACGCCGGCGGGATTTTCCCAGTCAGGATCAATGATTGGACAATTCCTTGCGGGCGCGGTGAAGCGGCTGTTCGGATGGCTGCTGAGCACCGGTTTGTCGTCGGCATCTCTTGTCTCCGGCGTCCAGTCCTTGCCTTTCCAGTCAATCAAATGGGCGGGCGGCGTTTTGGTCATGCCTTCCCACCAGACATCGCCGTCATCGGTGAGTGCAACATTGGTGAAGATGGTGTCGCGCTTGATGGAATCCATCGCCATCGGGTTGCTGTTGTAAGACGTGCCGGGGGCCACGCCAAAAAATCCGGCTTCCGGATTGATGGCGTGCAGATGTCCATCCGTGCCGGGTTTGATCCATGCGATGTCGTCGCCGATGCAGGTGACCTCCCAGCCCTCCGCCTTGAGGTGCTTCGGCGGAATGAGCATCGCGAAATTCGTCTTGCCACACGCGCTGGGAAACGCGGCCGAAACGTAGGTTTTTTTGCCGGAGGGATCCTTGACGCCAAGAATCAGCATGTGTTCTGCCATCCAGCCTTCGTCGCGCGCCATTACCGAGGCGATGCGCAGCGCGAAACATTTCTTGCCGAGCAAGGCGTTGCCGCCGTATCCGGAGCCGAAGCTCATGATAAGCCGGTCTTCGGGGAAATGCGCAATGTAAGTGTCCTCGGGGTTGCATGGCCAGGCCACGTCAACCGCACCCGGCGCGAGCGGCACGCCGACGGAATGGAGGCATTTAACAAAGTGGCCGGTCTTGTCTATCTGCTCGTAAACGGCGCTGCCCATGCGTGTCATGATGCGCATGTTGGCGACGACATACGGGCTGTCCGAAATCTCAATGCCGTATTGCGCAATCGGCGACCCGATCGGCCCCATGCTGAAGGGAATGACGTAGAGGGTGCGGCCTTTCATGCAGCCGGCGAAGAGGCCGTTGAGTTTGGTCTTCATGGTGGCCGGGGCTTCCCAGTTGTTGGTCGGGCCGGCGTCCTTGGGCGACTTGGAGCAGATGAACGTGCGTTGCTCGACGCGTGCCACGTCGCGCGGGTCGCTGCGGACGAGCAGGGAATTCGGCCGCAGTTTTTCGTTCAGCCATAATCCCGCGCGGGAATGCACAATCCGGTCCCGCATCAATTTATCTTCGGTCTCGGAGCCGTCGCACCAGAAAACCTTGTCCGGCTGGCATAGTTTCACTTGTTCCTCGACCCAGCTGATGACGGACGGGTTGTTTGTATTGCGATGTCCTAGTGTGATTTTGCTCATGGTGGATGGTGATTATTTTGCTGGTGGATTCTTTTTTGCGCGCAGCGTAGCGCCCTGCCTCGCTTCAAGCTTTGCAAAAATTGCTGAACTATCAACAAATTAACCAATCCGGCACCGGCACCGATAAACCGCAATAATTGTTTCGCGGGATAATCGGCTTTGTGCTAATTATCTAGCCGATGAGTTCACCGATGAGTTCAGGCCGCCACCGTCGTCAACCGGCACCGTCAGCCACTTGTCTGGCGCGTTCCGTGGTGGATGCGCTGGGGCAGGAACCCACGCTGGAAGCGGTCACCATTGACCACGCGAATCAAAAAATCTCCGTGGCCACTCTCGGCCGCACCAATGTCGAGGACCTCACGCGCCGCCTGACCGGGACCATTCAGGCGACGCAGGCCGCCGCCAGTGATGCCTCCTGCAAATTGCTGGCGGGCCAGGCGGATTGCGCCACTTGCGCCACGCCGCTGTCCGTCG
>JAJXXI010000534.1 GCA_021781185.1 bacterium | reverse complement strand
GGCCGGTTGAATGACGACATTTTTCCGTAGGTCAACCAGGCCGGTTGACTGGCATTATAAGCATTGCCGGGCAGCCACCCACCGCCTACCGGCGAACCGACCGGGCGGGAATCTGTTCCTCCCATGGCCGTCGAGGAATTATAGATGGTCCCCACCGCCGAATTCATGGAATAACTGCGGACATGAACTTTGTTGCCCGCGTAGGGATCCACATAATTGTCGGCAGGACAATGATAAAGCGCCCGGTTCGGGAGGTAGGAAGAAAGCACCGAATTGGGACTCATTAATTCACTTGTGCCCCCCGTGGTAAAGGGCGCATCGCCTGCATCCAGGCCAACCGCCATGGTGCCAACCACCCAGTTCTTCATTTTTACCTGATTTGCTCCGGCGGTGGCATAAGCGGTGAGGTAGGGATAATCATTAGGTGCCAGCAAGTCGTTATTATCGTCGGCATACATTTTCCAGCCCAGCAGGAGCTGTTTGGTGTTGCTCATGCAACTGATGGCTTGGGCCCGTTGTTTGGCCTTACCCAAAGCCGGCAGCAACATGGCGGCCAGAATGGCGATGATGGCAATGACCACCAATAATTCAATCAGCGTGAAACCACCGGATCGGACAATGTTGGCTGGTCGTATTCTTGTTTTAATTTTCATGCACTAAAATCTGTTCTTGATGATTTACCTAACCCGTCTGCGTATCGTTTCATTGCTCTCAATCAAAACGGGCACCAGCTTTTCAACTGATGCCCGTGATGTATCAACCCCAATCCCGATCCATTCACCAGGCACCAGCCATTAATTGCCGATCGTGACCGCCGCACTCGTGGCCGTGTTGGTGACCGTCGCGCTTGTCACGTCCGCCGCCGTAACCGTAATTGAGCCGGTGGATTGGAACAGCACACCGTTAGCTCCGGTGAACGACGCGACGCCATTGACCATCGCCATGTTCGGAGGCAGATAGGCACTGGTATCCGAGGAGGTCAGATGAATGGTGTCGGACACGCCGTTGATGATATGCCAACTGGCATCACAAGCATTGACCGTAACAGTTGTTGGATTCAGCCCTTGGGTGGCCAAGCTGATTGGCGTGGGCGTTCCCGTGTAGCCCAAGACCGTTCCCGGGGCATTGGTCTGACCGGGCAGCAACACCTGCAATTGGGTATATGTCCGCTGAATCATGTTAAAGAATGCTGTCGAGCCAGCCGGCAACTCGCTGCCATGCACCAGTTGCCGGGTAACTCCGGCCATCGGAATAATCGGCCCGATGGTCGGCGACGTCCAACTGAGCAGGTTGGTTAGGCTGGAACCCGTCTGCAAACTGAAGCCCGAATCCGGAAGGCCATGGGAGACCCACCACCCCGAGGCCGCAGCTTCAGATGGAATAACCAGCACCCCCGCAGGACCGCCAGCCAGGTTCTTGTTCCAAATATTGGTGTTGAGAGACAAACCTGTCATGAAGTTGTCACTAAATGCGTTCGGAACCCCCGTCACACTGAAGGCAGAATAAACCACCGGCTTATTCATGCCATCAGCTTGATTCGCCTGCATGCCCAGATATATGGTGAAATTTTGCGAGTCGGCAAAATTTCCAGCATTATAGGCCGGCATGACAAAACTGCTGGTGTTTCCATTCGGCGCGATCAACGTGATGTTGGTGTCGGAGGTGAATTGAACCTTCCATGTTCCTAGAACTCCGGCATTCGTCACGGAACCCAAATTACCGCTTTCCAGGTGGCCAGCGCTGACTCCATCCCAACTGCCAGGCGCATTTGTATAGGGATCAGTCCCGGAATACATCATCTGCTGGTTGGCTTCGTTCACTTTATATTGGAATCTCATGGTGGCATTGGTGGCATCTCCCTGAATATAGGCGATCACATTGTTGGTGGCGTTCCAGTCAGGCGAACTGATCGCTGTGGCATTTGGAGTCAGAAACATATAAGCTTCACAGTTTACCGAGTTGGGGTAACCCACGATGGTGAAAGAATAGGTCACGGGGTTGGCCGAGGTGGCCCTCCCCACCCACGACAAATCCGTGTTAGTAACGGAAACCACTTCCTGACGGTCATAGTAGCTGTTGCCCATGGTGCTGGCAAAAATGTTCAATCCCTGAACCGGCCGGGTGGGTGTGGTCAAAGTAGGCGGAGGCGGAGCTGCCGTGGTGCCTTTCAGCACGACATTGTCAATCCAGAACCGGGCAGTGACATTGGTCTGAAGCGTCCAGGTGTCCTTACACCAGCGGTGAAAGACGATGCCGGACACTCCATCAATGTTGGCCTGAGACTGGTTGATGGGAATGATGACATGCGTCCAGCCGTTGGAGGCGGCATAGGGCATATTTGTGTTGATGATTACGGGCCCCATTTGCCCGGCCGGACCACCGCAAAGATTGATTTCGAGGCCACCAATGGCTCCGTCAGCAGCCAAGGCAGCACCTCCAGTTGTCGCCCATGATTGGAAAACGCTCTGCCCGCCGCTAACGCTGTTAGTCAAACTAAAGGGCCAAGTCGCGACATTGTTGAATTGATCAATCGTGATGTCGGAGGTGTTGTCGTATTTGATATCAAACTCCAAGGTCTGGTAATGAGAAAAGGAAATCGGATTCGGATTATACCACGGATTCGGACCATCGCCATTGCAAGCATATGCCGTGATGGGGGTATCAGACGCCGGTCCCCAGACAACAGTGATCAATTCCGCGCCGGCAGGGTTGCCGTCTTGCCCATCCCAAGCTGCGGATCCCGTTCCCCACTCAGTGCCAATGCCGCCACCGTAAGCTCCTGCGGAATCGAAGGCGTTAATAATGTTCGTGACCGGAATATCTTGCGCTTGACACCGGCTGGAGCCGGCCAGCAGGATCGCCGATGTGCCCAGTCCGGTCAGGGCTGCTGACAGCCAACGATGCAATATTGATTTAGGCTTCATAACTACTTTAGTTGTTGTGGTTTGGGGTTGGACTAATTTCATCAGACGATGAACGACCAGCTTGGGCTGGCGAGGTCATCTTTATTTCATTCCTATCCCAACAAACGGCTGGCGGCACGAACGGATCAAACGCAGGGCGCTATACCTGCAAATGTGTCGGGATTGATGGATGACAGGCTAACACGGTTTTCTTTTTCTGTCTGTCCTCAAAAATAGTTACAAGCAGGTGACAAGCAGTTCCACGCGCCACTGTCGAGAATAGCAGATCGAGAGGCTGTCTGTAAAAGCAGCGCGGCTGGTCGAGGACGACACAGCCGCGCTCCGGGATTCTCAGACAGGCTCTGAAACATTCAGATCCATAGCCGTGAATTTCGATGGCAGAACCCAGACTTTGACCCCAATGACCATAATCAAAATCAGTCACCAGCAGCAACCGTCCACATGCCTTTCGGCGCATTGAGCGTCCCGCTTCCAATGGTCTGCTCTTTCCTGAGCGCTTCCACATGATTGTCGTGAAACACGTAGTTGAACCGGTTGCGATGAGCTTTATACAGCAATAATCCCTCACTAAAGCCAACACCGCCAGAAAGGGATCCCGAGTCTTGCGGTGCTTTCAAGTCTGTCTGATATAAATTTCCCCACGCCCCGCCATCGGAAGTCTGCGGACCACAGCTAACGCAAGGCCAAATATTCCCGGCCGCCCCCTGACTGGAAGCGTTTTCGGCCAACAGAATGGTGCCCGCGTTGTCCTTAACCACGGACGTCTTATACCCGCGGGCACTCCAGTCAGGTGTGGAAGCGCGGTCAGTCCAATAAATGCCCACGCCATGTGCTGTCGGCTGGCCCAAGTCGGGCAAGGGATAAGTCCGAAACAAATCATCCACTTGAACCTGCGTGCCCCAAGCGGCCCCAACACTGTTCATTTCATAGGTTTTGGCGGCAATCTGGACGGTTTGATGCATCCAACTCACTTTGGGAAAACGGTCTGCCGGACAGGTCAGAACCTTGGGTGCCAAGGCAAAGCCAAATGACGTCGCCTCGGCGGCGGAAACTGGATCATCCGCCGTGACAAAAAGCCCGGAAGTCATGTCCTGCTGGGAAGCATGACCGCCGATGTAATTATTAATCCAGCAATCCCAACTAATTTGAACGCTGCCATTTTGGAAGCCCGCCGGTGGAAACATGTCGCCATTATCCAGGGCGAATAACGTAATGCCCAAGCCAAGCTGGCGCATCTGGCTCATACATTGGGTGCGCTGGGCTTGCGCCTTGGCGCTGGCCAAAGCCGGCAGCAACATCGCCGCTAGAATGGCAATGATGGCGATGACCACCAACAACTCAATCAAAGTGAAACCTCTTCGCCGTTGGAAATGGTCCGTCGCCGACGCGTTTCCCCGGACGAAAACCGTGTCTAGATTGGAAAGGCAATGATTCATTGAAATGGTCGGTTCAGTTGTTCGCGTAATTGATGAAGCCGTA
>JAJXXI010000570.1 GCA_021781185.1 bacterium | reverse complement strand
GGGTTGCTGCTGCAAAGGAAAAGGTTGAAAAGGAGAATTGGATGGTGGATAAAGTCTTCCGGCATGAAATCCTCCTACGAACTGGCAATGGAACGGTTGAATAAAAGCGGTCCGGTCACCAAACTCACGGCCGAACAGAAACGGCAGTTGGCGGATTTGGATTCCCGCTACGCCGCTAAAATTGCCGAGCGTGAAATCGCCTTGAATGGTGAGATTGCCGGGGCAGCGGCGGATTTTGAGAAAGAGGAATCATTGCGTGAACAGTTGGTCAGTGAACGCAAAAAGTTACATGCCGAACTTGAGGAGAAGAAGGAGCAGGTTCGTCTTCAGTCGAAACATTGACGACCGTGTAGCTGGGTTTATGGGGACGAAGCTTCATGGCGGCGGGCAAGTGTCGTTTTCCAATTTACTATGCGGGCTGCCCCTTGAAGATTGTCGGGGAAAATCTGGCTTGCTCGTGTTCTGCCAAAAATAGAAACCCCCAAGCCGTTGCCGGCTTGGGGGTTTTTGCACAAACGATTTCAGTCAAATGCGTGACCGGCGCAGCAGAGCACATCTTTGACCTTGTGGCGGACCAGGTCTTTCACGCAGGCGCGAGCCGGGCCCATGTATTTGCGCGGGTCGAATTCACCGGGTTTTTCCGCGAACACTTTGCGGATGCCGGCGGTCATCGCCATGCGCAAATCGGTGTCAATGTTCACCTTGGTGCAACCCACGCGGCGCGCGACTTCGATGTCGGATTCCGGCACCCCTTGCGCGTCGGGCATCTTGCCGCCGTATTTGTTGATCTCGTCCACAAGATATTTGGGCACACTGGACGCACCGTGGAGCACCAGGGGATAATCGCCCATGCCTGCATCCATCAAGGCTTTCTTGATGAGTTTGAGGCGTTCGAGATCGAGGTGTTGTTCCCCCTTGAACTTGAAGGCACCGTGACTGTTGCCGATGGCAACCGCGAGCGAGTCGCAACCGGTTTCCTTGACAAATTTGACGGCTTCGGCGGGATCGGTGTAATGGCCGCTGGTGGAGTGGGCACCGCCTTCTTCTCCTTCGTCGAACTGCGCGCCGACAAGGTGGCCCAGTTCCGATTCCACGGAGCAATTATGCTTGTGGGCGTATTCGACCACTTTGCGGGTGATTTCGGCATTTTTTTCAAACGGTTCGTGGGAGGCGTCAATCATGACGCTGGTGAAGCCTTCATCAATGCATTGTTTGCACAATTCAAACGTGTCGCCGTGGTCGAGGTGGACGGCGATCGGGATGTTGGACAGGCTGACGGCGGCCTCGATGAGTTTTTTGAGATAAACCGGGTTGGCGTATTGGCGCGCACCTTTGGAGATCTGGAGGATGAGCGGGGCTTTTTCCTCTTCGCAAGCCTCTATGATGGCCTGAATAAGCTCCATGTTGTTCACGTTGAATGCGCCGAGGGCGTATTTGCCTTTGAGCGCCTTGGCGAACAGGTCTTTGGTATGTGTCAGTGGCATAAAATGTTGTTATGTTTGTTTGAATTTAAACGTCGCTAATTTCTCCAACAGCCCTGCATCATAAGAAACTCCGGTTGAAAGAAAATCAAAAAATGCGGGCGGCTTTTGGTATAAAACAAAAATAAATTGCACTGGGAGCCAATTCCAAAACCTGCCGTTGGTTGATAGCTGCGGGTGAGCTAGCGGAGATCCACTGATGAAAAGCATGTTTTCCATTTCCAATCACCGGTTTGGCGATGTGAGTAACCACGCTTCCCGCGCCGCGCCGGGTTTTGCCGTGTGTTGCAGGGCTGCGCCTCCCCGGTGCTTTCCCAGCCGCAAAGCTGGCACCACAACGGACGGGACTTCAACGCATCAATGATCCGCGCTGGTGGTGGGGAACTGATAAACGCTCTTGGTGATGAAGGCGTGCGCCAGCCAGGTGTGTTGGTGCGGCGGGCAGCCGTTGCCATACCATGCATAGCGGCGGGTGAAACGCCCCAGATCGGTGAGCGCCATGACTTCGCAGAACTGCTGGTCCAAGGCGCTCAAACGGCCCGAGTTCGGCCGTGAGCGCGGGGAAAAGCTGGCGTTGCGGCTGGTGGAAAATCGTCGTGAGGTCAGCCATGAAAGACAGACGCGCCGCCCGCCGTTCCGTTCAAACAAACCAGAAATAATCCCCAACAAACAGAGGTTTTGAAAGAACATCCGGCTTTCGTTCTTTCTTCATGCCATCTCTCTTTCTGCCGGTTGAGGAACCGTTTCAATCCCATGGGTAAGAACAGCACCCGTCACCGTCGGGTGCATCTTGACACGGTCCTTAAGTTCGGGATGAACGGTTCCGGCGTCAGCCGGAAGCGTAGTGGCACAGGCATCCTGCCTGTGTGTTTCTGCCAGCCAGGCCACGCGGACGCAATTCACAGGCAGGATGCCTGTGCCACTCTACCAAGGCCGCACCCAGTTAAGGACCGTGCCCAAATGCACCCTCACCGTCACAAAGCCAATAAACCATTTGCCATCGGGACGGGGATAATCTACGCTGTGCGGCTCGTTTAACCTTTATTTTACTGTGAACGTATCCGTTGAAAATTTGGCCCCGTGCAAAAAACTTGTGCGGGTGGAACTGGACGCCGCCGCCGTGGATGCGGCCTTTGACGCCATCACGAAGGACTTTCAGAAGCAGGCCTCGCTCCCGGGCTTCCGCCCGGGCAAGGCTCCGCGTGACATGGTCGTGAAAAAATACGACGCGGAAATCAAGGACGAGGCCAAGCGCAAACTCATCGGCGACGCCTACCGCCAGGCGATTGACGAGCAAAAACTTCAGGTGGTCGGCTATCCGGACATCGAGGAGGTGCAGTTCGGACGGGGGCAGTCCCTCCAATTCACCGCCACGGTGGAAACCGCGCCGGATTTTCAACTGCCGGAATACAAGGGCCTCCCGGCCGCGCTCGAAAGCAAGGTGGTGACGGAAGCCGACGTGACCCGCGCGCTGGACATGTTGCGCGGCCAGCAGGCCGGCTACAACACGGTCGCCCGCCCGCTCGCCAACGGCGACATCGCGGTGGTGAACTACACCGGCACCTGCGACGGCAAGGTCATCACTGAGCTCGCGCCGACGGCGAAGGGGTTGACCGAGCAGAAAAATTTCTGGGTGGAGACGACGGAAGGCTCGTTCATTCCCGGTTTTGCCGCCCAACTCATCGGCGCCAACGCCGGCGACAAGCGCACGGTGAACGTGGATTTTCCCGCCGATTTCGTCACGAAGGAATTGCAGGGCAAAAAGGGCGTTTACGAGGTGGAACTCATTGAGGTGAAGGAAAAGGTGCTGCCGGAGTTGAATGATGAATTTGCCCGGAAGTTCGGCGCGGAAAACCTGGAGAAGCTCACGGAAGGCGTGCGCAAGGATCTGGAGAACGAGTTGAAATACTCGCAATCCAAGGCGGTTCGCGGCCAGGTGGTCAAGGCCCTGCTGGGCCGGGTGAATTTCGACCTGCCGGAGTCGGCGGTCGCCTCGGAGACGCGCAACGTGGTCTATGACCTCGTCCGCCAGAACACGCAGCGCGGCATCGCGCGGGAATTGATCGAGACGCAGAAGGACGAGATCTACGCCGCCGCCGCCGGCAACGCCAAGGAACGGGTGAAGCTGGCGTTCATCGTCGGCCGCATCGCCGAGCAGGAAAAAATCCAGGCGACGCAGGAGGACGTGCTGAAGCGCGCGCAGCAACTGGCCATGACGTATCAGATGCCGTTCGACCAGTTCGTCAAGGATTTGCAGAAGCGTAATGGCGTGAACGAGCTTTACGAGCAGGTGGTGCATGAAAAAGTGCTGGAACTGCTCGAGAAGAATGCCACCATCACGGAGTCCGCCCCGGCGAAATAACCTTTTGGTTACTTTGTGGCGGGTTGCGGCGTCTGGTTTACCCAATGAAAAAAATCGGTGCCCTTTTGTTTTTGGCGGCCACATTGACAGGGTCGTTCGCCCAGACGAACCTGCCGGCGGCGCGTCCAATGTCGTTGACGGACTGCTTCGCCGCAGCCTTGACGAACAACTTCGATGTGCGGATTCAGCGGTATAACCCGCAGATCTCGCAGTTTGACCTGAGCTCGGCCTACGGCGGCTATGACCCGCAGTTTACCTTCAGCGGAACGCATTCTTACAATGACACGGGCGCATCCTTCCAGTATGGCCAGACCCTCCCCGCCACGATTTACAACAACAACAGCTTTAATTCCGCGTTCACCGGCGACACGCCCTGGGGCATGACTTATAACCTTGGCGGCAACATTTCGGAGCAGCACATCAGCCGGGGTGGCGGCACCAATTTCCTCATGACGGACAGTTCCAGCGGGTCCGCCGGCCTAAGCGTGACGCAGCCGTTGCTGAAGAATTTCTGGATTGACAACAATCGCCTCACGATTCTCGTCGCGAAAAACCAGTTGAA
>JAJXXI010000229.1 GCA_021781185.1 bacterium | reverse complement strand
CGGCGGTCCGTGGAACACCGCGACCAACGCGATGCAACGGGTCACGACCAGCGAAATAATCGTGACCGGCCCGACGAATTACAATGATTCGCTGCCCCAGCCGCCCACGAAGCTCAATTTTTACCGCGACATCGCCGTGCTGGCATTTCCCACGCCGACGAATGGATCTGGAAAAATTGATGACATTCAAGCCAAGGACGGCGACAATGGAGGGTTTGTCCTGTCCTCGCCGGCCAGCACCAACGCCACACCCGGTTCGGTGATTCAGGGTGGCGCGATGATGGACCTGACCAGCCGGTTGCAGGCGGGCGGGCGGCTCAACTGGGAGGTGCCGCCGGGCTGCTGGACGATTCTGCGCATTGGTTACACGCCAACCGGCGTGGACAATCACCCCGCCGCCTGGGGCGGTTTGGGGCTGGAGTGCGACAAGCTGAGTAAAACGGCGCTCGACCAGCACTGGAACGGGTTCATGCAAAAGGTCCTCAACGACATCGGCCCGCTGGCCGGCAAGGCGCTCGACTGTTCGTTGATTGACAGCTACGAAGTCGGCGGCCAGAACTGGACAAAAAATTTCCGCGAAGACTTTGAAAAGCGGCGCGGCTACGATCCGTTAAAATTCCTGCCCACGTTCACCGGCCAGGTCGTGGACAACTCCGAGGTGTCCGAACGCTTTCTCTGGGATGTGCGCCGCACCATTGCCGATTTGTTTGCCGACAATTACTACGGCCATTTCGCCAGACTTTGCCGGGAACACGGCTTGATGAACGCGGTCGAGCCTTATACCGGACCGTTTGAATCGCTGCAATGCGGTGCGCCGGCGGATGTCGTCATGGGTGAATTTTGGAGCGGCAGCCAGGGGCATCCATCCATCAAAATGGTGGCCTCCATTGCGCACATCTACGGCAAAACCATTGTTGGCGCTGAATCCTTCACCGCCGCGCCCGGACCGCAGACGGGCCGCTGGCAGGAATATCCTTACGCTTTGAAGACCCTCGGCGATTTAATGTTCTGCCAGGGATTGAACCGTTACATTTTTCACCGTTACGCGATGCAGCCCTGGACCAACCGCTGGCCGGGCATGACGATGGGGCAGTGGGGTTTTCATTTCGAACGCACGGAAACGTGGTGGAATCAAGGCAAGCCTTGGATTGATTACATCACCCACTGCGAATATCTGCTGCAACAGGGACGCGCCGTGGCCGACGCTGCGTATTTTGACGGCCAAAGCGCGCCTGTGGAAATGCGAGTTGGCAACCCGCCGATGCCGCCCGGTTATGATTATGATGCCGTGGACGCCGACGTGCTGTTGCACGGCGCGACGGTGAAGAATGGCCGGATCACCCTCGCCAGTGGCGCAAATTACGCGGTGCTCATCCTGCCCCCGGACGACATCAATATGACGCCGAAAATGTTGCAATGCCTCCGCAAGCTGGTGCGCCAGGGTGCCACGGTCGTCGGTCCGCGACCGCAACATTCACCGAGCCTCGAAGATTATCCCAAATGTGATGTGCAAGTGGAAAAAATCGCGGCCGGGCTTTGGGGCAAATGCGACGGCAAAACGATTCGGGAAAACAACGACGGCAAAGGCCACGTCGTGTGGGGCAAATCGCTGTCCGATATTTTTGCGGCGCAAAAGTTGTCGCCGGACTTTGTTTTTCAAGGTGCTTCCGCCGCCACGCATCTTGCCTACACCCATCGGATTGACGGACAGACGGACATCTACTTCGTTTCCAACCAGCGGCGGCAGTTTGATTCCGCCGAATGCACTTTCCGCGTCAGCGGCAAAGTGCCCGAGTTATGGCATCCGGACACCGGCATCATTGAACCCGCACCGGTCTGGAGTGCAAACGGTGGACGGACCACGGTGCGGCTGGATTTCGACCCCGCCGGTTCCGTGTTTGTCATCTTCCGGGCTGCAGCTCCGACTGAGCACGTTGTCGCTGTCAAGTTCGCTGGAACCAAGGTCGCCGGGACAAAACCAGTAGAGCTTAAAATAACCAGGGCGACCTATGGTCCGGTCACCCAAGTTAAAAACGCCAAAATTGACGTCACCGCCAAAGTGAAGAGGCTCGTCAACAATGGAGCCGACCGCATTCAAGCCGGCAATGAGATGGCGGGGGAAGATCCGGCCTTGGGGAGCGTCAAGTATCTGCGCGTGGAACTGCGCGTGAACGGGCAGCAACAGACGAAGACGGTGCGGGAAGACAAATTCCTAAAAATCCCTGCCGGAGCGGAAATTATCCGGGCGGTTTATGGCGACCTGCCCATGTCGCAAACGGACACCAACCGCACGGTGGACCTCACCAGCAAACTTGAGGACATGGTCCGGGGCGGGGAATTGACCGTGACAGCGGACAATGATCTTGCGGGTGGCGACCCGGCCTACGGGTTTTCCAAGGAGTTGAGCGTGGACTACATGCTCAACGGCAAACCCGGCAGTGCCACCGTGCAGGAAGGCGAAACCCTGGCCTTGCCGGCCAACCTGTCCACCGGCCAGGCCCCGCAATGGCAAACGAGCCTCGCCGCCGATGGTGCGCCGGTGATAACCGCGTGGAGCAATGGCCAGGTGGAATTGCGCATGGCGGGCGGAAAAGTTTTGCGAGCCGACGCGGCCCATGTGCCCGCGCCGGAGAAAATTGCCGGGCCTTGGGATTTGAGTTTTCCACCTCACTGGGGCGCGCCGCCATCGGTTACGCTGGACAAGTTGATTTCCTGGCCCGATTCCACGAACGACGGCGTGCGTTATTTTTCGGGCACGGCAACTTATACGAAGGAAATTAATGTGCCGGCGCAGCGATTGACTCCCGGGCGCGAACTCTGGCTGGATCTGGGTTTGGTGAAAGATTTCGCCGAAGTTTCGCTGAACGGCCATGATTTCGGCGTGTTATGGAAACCGCCTTTCCGGGTGAACGTGACGTCCGCCGCCAAGCCCGGCGCAAACCAGCTTGTGGTCAAGGTCACCAATCTCTGGCCGAACCGGCTCATTGGCGACGAGCAGTTGCCCCCGGATGTCGAGTGGGACGGCAAACAGCTCAAAACATGGCCGCAGTGGCTGCTGGACGGTAAACCCAGCCCCACCGGCCGGCTGACGTTCACGACCTGGCATCATTGGACAAAAGATTCAAAGTTGCTGGAATCGGGTCTGCTCGGCCCGGTAAAGTTGCAAACGGCTGAAGTTATTCCTGCCGAATGAAACGGGCGGCGACGTCAATGAGGTTATTGTTTATGTTTACCGCGCTGCTGGCGTTTCTTTTAACCGCCGGCTTCCCGGCGGAAGCCAGCGAGCCGCGCATGGTTACTCTCTACAATTTTGTCCGCAACTCCGATTATCGCGTTCCGCATTCTGAGGACGTTCTTTATGAAGCGACCCGGCAGGAAATTCAGTTGATCAAGCCGACCGGGCTGCCGGCGACCTGGGCATTGCAGTATGATGCCCTGATGAATCCCCGCTATCAAAAGCTCTTCAAGGAGCAGTTGGGAACCAATGACGAGATTGCGGCCTGGTGGGAGATTCCCCAAGTGTTGGTCGAAAAGGCCGGTCTGAAATGGCGCGGGCAGCACGAATGGGATTCGCAAGCCAATGTTGGTTTCTCGCCGGGCTACACGCCGGCCGAACGACGCAAACTGGTGGATGTTTACATGGCCGATTTCAAGGCGATTTTTGGTTATTATCCGCGCTCGGTGGGCTCCTGGTATATTGATGAAGTCACCCTGGCTTACATGGCGGAGCGATACGGCATTGTGGCCTCCTGTAATTGCAAGGATCAGGTCGGGACGGATGGTTACACGCTGTGGGGCGGCTATTGGAATCAGGCATACTATCCCAGCCGCCTTAATGCCTACATGCCGGCCCAGACCAGGGCGGGGCAGATTAATGTGCCGATCTTTCGGATGCTGGGCAGCGATCCAATTTATCAGGGCTATTCACCCGGCATGTGGACGCTTGAACCGGTTTATCCCAGGGCAGGTGGTTCCGCTGCATGGGTGGCGTGGTTCATGAAAGAAATGATTCAAGAACCGTCGCTCGCTTTTGCCCACACCCAGGCAGGGCAGGAAAATTCATTTGGCTGGGAAGCGATGAAAACAGGACTGACACTGCAAATTAAACTCCTCACCGAGGATGCTAGGGCTGGAAAGATCAAGGTCGAGACGCTGGCGCAGGCGGGCCGGTGGTTTCGTGATCATTATCCGGTCACGCCACCCACTTCCGTGGTTGCTCTGGATGACTGGAAACAGGAAAACCGCAAGAGCGTATGGTATGACAGCCGTTTTTATCGTCTTAACGTTTTCTGGGAAAACGGAATGTTTTACATTCGCGACTTGCATTGTTTCGACGAAAATGTCGTCTCGCCAACTCATGAAAAGATTCTGACAACGACGTCGCTGGCATACGACACCTTGCCGGTGATGGATGGCGCGCTCTGGTCGGG
>JAJXXI010000157.1 GCA_021781185.1 bacterium | reverse complement strand
GGAGATCACCAAGTTTGACGGCGGCGAGGCCGAACGCGCCTACCGCTCGCTCCAGAGCGAATACGACGATTGCGTGAGCCAGGCCGAGACCGTGCGCAAACGCATCCGGGCGGTGGAAACCGTTTCCAGCGACTTGTTCGCCGAGTGGGACAGGGAAAACGGCGAAATCAGCACGCCCTCCCTGCAATCCGCCAGCCGGCAGCAACTGGCGGCGACGCGCCAGCGTTATAATGAACTGCATGCCGCCCTGGTCAATGCCGAGGAAAGCATGAACCCCGTGCTCCGGCAGTTCAAAGACTACGTTTTGTATTTGAAGCATAATCTGAACGCCCAGGCCATTGCGTCGCTCAACGGCGAGGCCACCAGCATCCAGGCGGACATCGCCCGGCTGATTGATCAAATGAACCAATCCATTGCCCGCGCCGACGAGTTCGTGAAGGGAATAAATTGATCCAACCGCAGAGCTTTGAAAAAGCCGGGCGGCCGGCGGCAAAATTAAATCCAACCCATGCCCATGCCAGCGGCCAGTTTTCTTCGCGCAACCTCCGGCGGCACCCTGCTTTCGGTGAAACTTCAGCCGCGCGCCTCCAAGAACGAAATCAGCGAAGCCATGGGCGACGAATTGAAAATCAAAGTCACCGCGCCGCCAGTGGATGCCGCCGCGAATCAGGCGCTCATCGAGCTGCTCGCCGACACGCTGGATTGTTCGCGCGGCAAGGTGGAATTGCTTCGCGGCCAGACCTCGCGGCACAAAACCATTTTGCTGCACGGTTTCCAACCGGAAGAAGTTCTGCAAAAATTTTCCAGATAGGCTTGGCCGGCAGTCCAAGCTTGAGATGGCGCAGCAACGACGCATCGCCAGCCGTCACTGCGCGGCACATTTTTCGTTGGAGATAAATTCCCGAGAGTGGCTTGGGAATCAGACAAAGCAGCCTATGACAGGAGGCTCGCACGAAGCCTGATCTATCGAGATGCGGCTGACCGTCCAATAAAACTCCCAAATTCGGGAGCCTGTCTCTTTTCAACGGAAAGGGATCGTTGCGGGTTTTTCAAGGATTCCCTCGTCCTACCGTGTGGCAATCGGCGGAGGGGAGATTCGCTTAAACCAGAGATGGTTCTGTGTGATTTCCGCGCAGCGATGTCTTGATTCAAGCCAGTTGCCGGAGTGGACGGATATCCTCTGGTGATCGTTTTGCGGAGCAAAGGGTTGAGGCATTGAAAGTGCTTTCCAGCCATATCGCCCGGCCGGTTAGAATTTCTGAACGGAATATTGCATTGAGTGATTTTTAATAATTTAATAATGAAAGCAACCAGCAATTCAAATTCGATGCCTTTGGTGCCAACAGCTTGCCCGGCCGACGATGGGCATCGGACAGAATTCCTCTTTCCGCCGTCCAAAACCGGGTCTGCGCCCGGGGGCTGGCAGAACCGGGTGCTGCTCGCGGCATTAATGCTCGCAACCTTGGTGTTTTTCTGGGCTTCATTCAATTACCTGCACTCGTTGTCAGCACCCTCAGGTGGTTCGCTGCCGATATTGCTGGGCTGGCTGGCAGTCGGCGTAATGGCCTCGGGGGCGATATTCTGGAACCGGCGCACGTCATCGGATCACGCGCGACTGGCGGAAGCCAACGCCCAACTGGCCCGGGAGCGCGATCTGATGCTCACCATCATTGATAACCTTCCGGATTACATTTACGCGAAGGATAAACAAGGGCGATTCATATTGAACAATCCGGCGCATGCGCGCGATCTCGGATCCCTCTCACCAAAGGATTTGAAGGGGAAAAGCGATTTTGATTTTTTCCCCCGCGAACTGGCGGAGCAGTTTTTCTCGGATGAACAAAGAATCATTGCGACCGGTCAATCCGTCATCAATCAGGAACAGTATAAAGCCCGCCCCAGCGACAAGAACGGCAAAAAAAGCTGGTCGCTCTCCAGCAAAGTCATCTGGCGCGACAAGAACGGCGAGATCCTGGGAACGGTGGGCATCACGCGGGACATCAATGCCTTCAAGCAGACGCAGGAGGCCTTGCATCGGAGCGAGGAACAGTTGCGGGAGGTTTTGCGCCGCACCCGCTGCATTGTGAATTTTGGCAGGGTGGAAGGTTCTGAAGGCTGGCGGGAACGGGCGCTGGATCCGGCCACCCCGTTCCATTGGGATTTTCCGGTCCAAAATACCGAGGGGGCGCAGGAGGTGTTTCCGCTGGAGGTTCCGCCGGGCAAAACGTATCAGCAATGCTGGACCGAATGCCGTCACCCGGATGATTTCCCCGAGATGAACCGGCATTCTGGAAACGCGCTGCTGCGGGATCTGCCCTATTACCGGAATGAGTTCCGATGCACGGACAAACATGGAGTCGAGCATTGGATGCAGCAGTTTGTCACTGTCCAGAAACTTTCGGATGACCGCTGGCAGCTCTTCGGCATCACCACGGACATCACGGAATTGAAGCAAAAGGAGGAGATTTTGCGGACCAGCGAGGAAAAACTGCGCCAGTTCACCGCGCAACTGGAACACAGCAACCGCGAGCTGCAGGACTTTGCCTACGTCGCCTCGCACGATCTCCAGGAACCGCTGCGGAAAATCGTGGTCTTTGGAGAACGGCTCAAGGAGAAATGCGGCGGGGCGCTGACCGATGAGCCGCGTGATTATCTGGAACGGATGCAGAAGGCTGCCTCACGAATGCAGACCTTGATCAACGACCTGCTGAATTTTTCCCGCGTTACGACCAAGGCGCGTCCGTTTACCCCGGTAAATCTGGCCAGCGTGGTGCGGGAAGTTGTCCACGACCTGGAGGCAAGGATCGAGCAGGTCAATGGCCGGGTCGAAATCGGCCTCCTGCCGGTGATTGACTCGGAGGAACTGCAAATGCGCCAGTTACTCCAAAACCTGATCGGCAACGCCCTCAAGTTCCGGCGGCCCGAAGCACCGCCCGTGGTGAAGGTGGCGGCCCGGATACTGACCGACGACCTTGGGCGCGAACTCTGTGAATTGACGGTCAGCGACAACGGCATCGGGTTCGATGAAAAATATCTGGACCGCATTTTCAATGTCTTCCAGCGTCTGCACACGCGCAGTGAATACGAGGGCAACGGCATGGGGCTGGCCATCGTCAAAAAAATCGCGCTGTATCACGGCGGCGACATCACGGCCAAAAGCCGGCCCGGCGTCGGCACCACTTTCATTCTCACCTTGCCGACCACGCAGCCCAAACACCACGGCCCCCCAATGCCCGAGAGAAATCTATGAAAAACGAAGCAAAAATGATCACCATACTCCTCGCCGATGATGATCCGGACGACCGGAAATTGACCCAGGACGCTTTTGCCGAAAACCGGCTGGCCAACCTGCTCCACTGGGTCGAGGACGGCGAGGAATTGCTGGATTATCTGCATCGCCGGGGCCAATACACCAACCTGCGCGGCGAGGCTCTACCCGGACTGATTCTGCTCGACCTCAACATGCCCCGCAAAGACGGACGCGAGGCCTTGAAGGAAATCAAGGCCGACCCGGAACTGCGCCGCATTCCCGTCGTGGTGCTCACGACTTCAAAAGCCGAGGAGGACATCGTGCGCACCTATGATTTGGGGGTCAATTCCTACGTCACAAAACCCGTCACATTCAAATCGCTGGTGGAACTCGTCAAAGTTTTGGGCAACTACTGGTTTGAGGTCGTGGAACTGCCGCCCGAGGAAGCGTAAAGCCTTTTGACCATGCCCAACGCTCCGGCCAAAATCTTGTTGGTGGATGATGATGAGGATGACTTCATCATCACCCGCGATTTGATCGGCCGGATCAGCGACCGCCGGTATCAGTTGGAGTGGGTGGACAACTATACCGACGGACTGGCGGCCGTGCAGCGCGGCGAGCATGAGGTTTGTCTGCTGGATTACCGGCTCGGCGAGCGGACAGGACTGGAACTGTTGCGCGAATCACAATCCTTCAACGGCCGGCCGCCGATGATTCTGTTGACCGGCCAGGGCGATCAGGAAATTGACATCGAAGCGATGAAGGCGGGCGCGGCGGATTATCTGATCAAGGGCCAGCTCAATGCCGACATGCTGGAACGCACCATCCGCTACGCCATCCAAGGCAAGCGGGACCAGGAAAATCTCCGGCGCGAGCGCGACCTCATCAGCCGCATCATGGAAACCAGCCCGGTGGGCATCGTGGTTGCCGACCAGTCCGGCAAAATCACCTTTGCCAATCATTGCGCCGAAAAAGTCCTCGGCCTTACCCGGGAGACGATCGAAGCCAGAAGCTCCAGCGTGCTCGACTGGCATCCCGCCGATCTCGAAGTGGGGGCAACGGAGAATAAAAATCTGCCGCTGAAACAAATGCTCGAATCTGGCCAGCCCGTCCACGATGTCTGCCACGCCATCGAATTTCCCGACCACCATCGGCTGTTGCTCTCGGTCAACGCGACGCC
>JAJXXI010000701.1 GCA_021781185.1 bacterium | reverse complement strand
CGCATCGCATCGGCGGGTTCACCTATTTGCCGCGCCAGGACGGAAACCCCAACGGCACCGTCGAGAAGTATCGCTTTGAATCCAGTGAAGATGGAACCAACTGGACGACCAACGTCGTTTCCGGCACATTCGCCAATATTCGAAACAACCCGTCGCTCCAGCAAGTGACGTTCACTCCGGTCACCGCGCGGTTTTTCCGCTTCACGGCCCTGCGGGAGATCAACGGCAACGGCTGGACGAGCGCGGCGGAAATTTCCGTTTTGCCGGCCGCGAAGAACGGTCAATGACGATAAATTTTCACATTTAATTCCAGAAAAAGTAACGGTATGAACAAATTCAAAACCGGCATTTGCCAATCGTCCATCGTCGTCGCCGCAATGTTATTGGCGGGCTGCGCCTCCAACCTGAAAATTCAGGATGGGTTGACCACCACGACGCCGGTGACCCAAAACCGGGATCACGCCATTTATGATTGGCAAACCCGCCATGCCGCGGTGCTCGATTATAACCGCACGCACCACCCGGAGATTGTTCTCATCGGGGATTCCATCTGCCATTACTGGGGCGGCCAGCCCGTGGCGCCGAAGGCGTGGGCGCCGGACGTCGGAATCGGCCTGATTTTCCCGCCGTTGCACCTCTAATATGCCTGATTTCATTGGGTATTCAAGCAAAAACGGTTTTATCCGAGCCTATCGTTTTTAATCCGTTTGGTGTCCGTTTTGGTGTCCGTTTGCCGATCTCAATTTTATGAAGTTGAGTTCCGCTTGATTGCGCCCAGCAACCACTTCTTCCCTTCATCCGTGGTCTGATAACGCTGCAAGCGGCTTTGTGGTTTATCTGGAATTGTTCGCCCAAGCCAGCCCTTGCCAATAAGCGCGTTGAGATAATTTTCGCGGAATGTCTGGCGATGTTTGACGCCGACGAGCGCTTGGATTTCACCGGCCTTACGCGGTTGCTCACAGAACTGGAGAATTTGCACTGCGACTTGGCCGGTGACTTGGCCGGTGACTTGGCCGGTGACTTGGCCGGTCGCTAGAAGTTTTCGTTCCCTGGCCTCTTTGATGAATTCAGGATGGAGTGGCAAACGCACCAGAAAATAAGTCCGGTCGTCATCAGACTCAAATACGGGTTTCGGAGAACCATTGGCGCGCAACGCCTCCAACATTTTTGGAATACCAGTGCCTCGACCTTCGGTGAGACTGAGTTCTTTCAGAAATTCGCCGATGCGCCGGTTGCGATACCGCCGCGTGGCAAAGCGCCCGGATTGCAATTCCTTGATGTTGACGGAACGGTCCAGCCCCGGATAACTGGCCACGGTGATTTCATCCGGCAGGACACGGACTTCAATCGGCTCCCGAATTTCGTAGCTGCGGTGATAAACCGCATTTACCACTGCTTCCTCCAGCGCCGCATAGGGCACATTGAAAAAGCGGTCGGCTTCCGGTCGGTCGCCGTGTTTCACCACCCGTTCCTCAATCACCGCGTTTTTCAAAAATGTCAGCGCGTCTTTGAGGATCACGTCCAATGGGCCGGCGAATGTTTTCTCCGTAAAAGTGTCGCCACCGGGGCCATCGGGAAACTGCACCACATCAATCTGCGTTTGAGGAAAAAACTTTTGTGGTGCCGGGTTGAAAAACATCAAGCCGACATTCAACGGGTGCATCGTTTCGGCGGGGCCATCGGCAATTCGCATCTGGCGGCACAACTGGGCAAACTCCATTGTGCTGGAATCGGCCAACAGGCGCTGCCAACCTCGCGCAGAAAATTTTGAATCAGCGAAAGCTTGAGGTCGTTCAAAGAGGCGCGGTGATGAATGCGGTCGTCGAAAGGAACCGTGGCTGCCAGGCTGACCAACTCGACTTCCTCTTCATGTTTGGCTCTGACGGTGGCCGAACCTTTGCGAATGTAGTAGGCGAATTCGCGGTTGCCCTTTGCCAGGGACACGGGCGCTTTGTAGGGCCGCGTCTGCCCGCCGGGACACCACAATACAAGAATGTGTTTTTGCTGGACGACGTAGGGCGCAATCACAGGATGGTAGTGGGGCTGCATCCGATGTCCGATTTCCAGAATCTCTTTTTGAATGGCGTCCAGTTTGCTGGTGAGCAGTCCCGTTGGTGGCAACACCGGTTGCCCCTGATTCTCCGCCACGCCAATCAGAATATAACCGCCGCCCAGATTGTGGAAATCATTGGCGAAAGCACACATCGTATGGAGAACGGCCTCCGGGTTCCAGCCCTGCTTAAATTCCAAACGCTCCCACTCCACGGTTTGTCCGTGCAGAACGTCCTCAATGTTGATGGGCAAGTGCATCGCGCAACCAGAATAGATTGAAATCGTGTTTGAGAAAACCAGATTGTTTGCTGTGCCGCAGGGCGCATCTCAGTTTCTTGCAGCGTGGAACAAGGTGTGAGGGAACAAGAGGTGCCAACGGTTGTTACGCCAGAACATTTCCAGACACAGCAAAGCTTCGTCTCCCCGCTTGCTCCAGAACTGGCCCGGTCGCTTGAAACGACACTGGGTCTGGCGGCACGTGGCTTCCACCGGCCCGCTGCCAATGGGTTCACCGGCCCGCCGCCCTGCCCGGTAATCCATCCGCGCTTGATGTTCTTGGAAATAGGCCACTTCTTTGGTGACCGTTTGCGCCGCCGCTCCAGCGGCCATCTCCGCCAGCGCCGCCGCCAGTTGGCGGACCACTTTGATGGCCGATTGGTTCTTTAATTGCCGGACCAGCGGCTGAAGCCACGCCCGATATTTTTCCTTGTCTTCGCCAAACAGCGCCCGCCCCACCGCCGCCAGATGTTGCAGGGCATGATAAAAGTCCAGCCGCTGCCGCGCTTGCGGGAAACGGTCGTCGGCCAGCCGCCAGATCCATACGGCCCCATCGCCAATGACCAAGACTCCGGCGGCTTGGCCCAATCCCCGCCGCAACGCTTCGGCGTGCAGTTGCTCGCGCAAGGCCTCTATGCCCTGGCGTGTCGCCACAAAGCCGCGCTCGCTGATGACCGGACGGCCTCCCGCCGTTTTCCCCCGATGGTCCAACCGAAAGACCGTGCCGGTATAAACCCAATGCCAGCGTTCGGGCTCCTGACCTTGACGGCGCAAGGCCGCGCTTTGACCCCAGCCATCCCGCTCACGAATGTTCCAGGCATCCATTTGGATGATCATCTGGTAAGGTTCCAAGGTCAGTTCCAGTTGGGCCCTTTGGTTGGCCGCTTTTTGATCCAGTTCCGTGCGCACAGCTTGGGCTCGTTCCCCTTGGCGACGAGCTTCCCGATCCAGCGTGGCCCGAGGCATTTTCACTCCGGTAAGATGCTCGAGCACGGCGCTGGCATCCTCCACCGGCATTTTGCTGGCCAAGAGCGCGGCCATCTCCTGCACCGCCGGTGAGTAACCAGCGCTTTCTTCCAGACCCAACGCCGTGTCGGCCGGCACGCGCCATTTGCGGCAGCGTTTGCAGTAGCCGCGGGTGCGCTGGACGGTGATGGACCCGTAACGGCTCTGGAAGGTGCGCGGGTGTTCGCCAGACAGACGGGTGAGCTTTTGCTGGCACACCGGGCATGTGGGCGGGGTGGCGTCGGCTTTGGCCTGGGCTCCACGCTCCATGGCTGCACGAAGGAGTTCTTGAACATCTCGGGCTGCCTGGACTTCCAGGTGTCCCAGATTTTGATCGCTGGCCAGCGTACAACGCCGGATGGACTGTTCCAGGGAGCAACTCGCTCGCGCCGCCAGCACAGCCAATGGTTCGCTCACCAAAACATGAGCGGATTGGCGCTCATCACAATCAACGCAGGTCTCATTCATGCACCCAAGCTTACACTACCTTGCAAGAAACTGAGATGCGCCCTGTGCCGCATTCAACCACAATTCAACGTTGTCGCGCGTTGATCTTTTGGATAATCTCAACGCCGATATTAAACAAACAGCAAAACACGATAAAACCAATTTAATCACAATCAATTTTGCGTAGCTTTTGGCTACGGGCTGCCTCGAAAACCGCTAATTTTCAAGCCCGTCACAAGACCGACCAAGCACGCGCCCATCGGGCGCGGCTTGTCGTGCTTTTGTGACAGGCGCTTAGCGGTGCCTCGATGCAGGTGCGGCGAGTCCGCGCCTTTTCTTTTTAGATTTCCCGTGGTTGGCAGTTGCGTCCGCAACCACCGTGGGTTCACGTTACGATCATCTTAACCGGGAAGAAATGCTCCGCCTCCTTGAAGCGCGCGATCAGCGCGATGCCACGCGCTTCGGCCTGGTTTGGGAAGCCAACGAGATTGAGCGTGACCAAGCGCTGAACAATGATTTTGTTGCGCTCGACCTTGATCGTGAGCAATGCGTAGGCACTGCGCCGTGGCGAAATCTCCTCATTGAAGGTGACGGCGTGTTTTTGAATCAATGACCTCAAGCGCGGGTTAATTACGCTACAAGGTTGGAGAT
>JAJXXI010000636.1 GCA_021781185.1 bacterium | reverse complement strand
ACCGGTGATCTGCACGGTCAAGCTCCCGTGTTGTGGTGTGCCTGGGCGCTGGTCGGAAAATGAGATGGAACGGTTTCGACCCGGGCCGGAATCGGCGGGTTCAATCGCGTTGAAAAATCCAGTCACCTGAGCCTGTCAGTTGCACGGGTCGTGCCACGGCCAGTCCACTGGCTCAGTTTTTCTTCAACCCCGCGATGGCCGCCTTCATTTCATCAAAGTGCGTCTGCGGATTCATCGCGTCCGTGACGTGGACGATCTTTCCATCCAGGCCGATGAGGAAGCTCACCCGTTTGGCCATCCCCAGCATGGGCATTTTCACGTCATACAGGTTGATGATCTTATCCTCCGGATCGGCGATGAGCGTGAAGTTTAATTTGTATTCGTCGGCAAATTTTTTGTGGCTGGCCACAGAATCGTGACTGATGCCAATAACTTCCACGTTGCTCGTCTGCAAATCGCCCATGCGGTCGCGGAAGCCGCAGGCTTCCTTGGTGCAGCCACCGGTGAAATCCTTCGGGTAGAAATAGAGCAGGATGTTTTTCTTGCCGATGAAATCGGCGAGTTTAACGGTCTTGCCGTCCTGATCCAATCCTTGAAACAACGGCGCGGAATCGCCGGTCTTCGGCATTTCGGCGTGAAGGGTGGAGATGGCGAACAACAACGTGGCAAAGCAGGTGAACAGTTTCATTTTAGACATAATTTCAAATTTCCGGTCAAGATGGCTCATCCGGCAGATTTTTCAATGGCGATTGTGATTGTCCGGGGGATGGCCAGCGGCGGCAGCCGTTTTGCAGCCAGAGCCACCAGACCATCCAGAAGGCTTCCAAAACGATGTGCCGCGAGAGCTTGGAAGTTCCATGCACGCGGTCGGCAAAGGTGATGGGCACTTCCACCACCTTGAATCCGGCCCGCCAAAGCCGGTGGGTCATTTCAATCTGGAAGCTGTAACCGTTCGAATGCACCGCCTCGAATTTAAGGGCCTGCAACGCGCGCCGCCGGAAACATTTGAAGCCGCCCGTCGGGTCGGTGAACGGCATCCCGGTGACGAACCAGACGTAAACGCCGGCGCAGCGGCTCAGCAACAGCCGGCGCAGCGGCCAGTTCAGCACGCGCACGCCGCCGTCATAACGCGAGCCGAGCACGAGATCGGCGTGTTCCGCCGCCTTGAGGAAATTGGGGATCTCCTCCGGGTCATGCGAGAAATCACAGTCCATTTCAAAGATGAACTCGTAGTTTTTTTCCAGCGCCCATTTGAACCCGGCGAGATAGGCGCGGCCGAGGCCGTTTTTTTCCGAGCGGTGCAGGATGTGGATTTGCGGGTGCTGCGCGGCGAGTTCATCGGCCAGCTTGCCGGTGCCATCGGGAGAATTATCGTCCACCACCAGCACATCCACGGCAACCGGCAGCGACAGGAGCTTCTGCACCATGCGCGGGAGATTATCGCGCTCGTTGAAGGTCGGAACGATGATGACGGTCTGGTTCATGCGGCGCGGCGCATGATTCCGCAATTTGCAGGCTGAAACAAGTTGGAATTCAGATGGCGACAGTAATCGGGCGTCATTTAAACATCACCGCCAGCCAGACCGTGAATCACCGCAGCGCTGACTGTAGCCCGCTTCAGTTCCATCAATTTGACGCCCCGATGCGGAAAAATTCTGCCGGATCCGTGCTCAGCGGCAGGCTGATTTGCATCAGCCCGTTGGTTCCAGGCAGCGGATCACCCAGCACCGACCAGTCCACCAGGTTCGTGGACCACCAAGTTTGGTAAGTCACCCCGGCGAGGCCATTCCAGTTGATCATAAGACTGGTCCCGCTCACGCCGGTGGTGAGTCCGGGGGCGATGGTGGGCACGATGAGAAAATTTTGACCGCTCAGTGAGCTGGCCAGGTTCGTGTAGGAAAGGGTGCCGGGCACGAACATCGAACTGCCGAGCGACGGCGTCAGGGAACCGGTCCAGCCGGGCGGCACCGTGATGGAATAGTCGCCATTCGCATCAGTCGTGGTGCCGGTCAACCCGCCGTCTGGTTGGACCAGCACATTGGCGACCGGGTCGCCATTCGTGTCTGTGACCGTGCCGGCGAGGGTTGGCGGCGCAATGGTAAAAGTGCCGGTGAACGGTGCGGCGAGCGACTGGCCGAAGATGTTCGTGATGCTGGTCGCGGCGGTGATCGCGTAATCCCCCGGAAGATTTTGCGCGGGAAAACTCACTTGCACGGCGGCCGCGTTGAGTATGGCGACGTTCATGCTGACCGCTGAAACGAGTCCGGTGGGAGTGTTGAGCGAGAAGGTGGCTGCGGACAGAGATGCGGGATCAATCGCTTCATTGAAACTCAGATTCACCGAGTCAACCGTGGACGAGACTGTGCCGGTGGGCGTTTGTGAGATGATCTGGAGCCCATTCAGCACGGAGGAGAGAAAAACAGTTCCTGCCTGTCCGGGATTGGCTCCGTCACCACCGTTCACATTCGTTGTTCCGGCGAACAAATTGTTCGGGGCATAGATCGCGATGCGACCGCCGCCGCCCCCGCCGCCATTATAGAGGTTCCCGCCCCCGCCCGCCGCCGAGAGGCTGCCCGTTCCGGAGAACGTGCTGGCGTTGATCCAGACACTGCCCCCTGCGCCGCCGCCGGAATTGTCTTGTTGTCCGGCATCGCCGTTGGCGGTCACACTGCCCGTCAGATCCAGGGTGCCGCCAACGCTGAGGTGGATTGCGCCCCCGCCTGCGGAACCGCCAGAGCTGAAGATCGTGCCGGCCCCGCCGCCGCTGCCAAAATCCACCGGCTGCGGAGCGGAACCATAAGTCATCCCGCCTGTCGCTCCGTTTGCCGAATTGCCACCCGCCCCGCCATAACCGCCGCCCGCGCCCTGATTGGTGACCGAGCCGCCCGCGCCGGGTCCGTTGCCCTGCGCATATCCGAAAGCGTCCGCCGTCACCGTGCCGCCCAAGTCGGCATTGTGCAGCACGGAGATGAACAGATTCGAGAGCGGGTCCGGCGAGGCAATGCTGGCTCCGGTGGCGAGATTCAAGTTATTGATCAGCGGCAGCGGGGAAACTGGTAAAACAGTGGCCGCGCCGGAAATGGTCAGGTTATAGAGGGAACTTGGCATCGAAAAGTTGCTGGCCAAGGGAGTGCCCGCAACCAGGCCGTTGGAACTTGTGATGCCGCCGTTGTTCACGAGCAGCGTGTTCACCCCGGCGACGGAGGTGTAAATGGTGCCGGCACCACCGGGGTAAGCGCCATTCCCGCCCGCCGTGGAAAGCTGACCGGAGAACGTGTTGTTGACACAGTTGAGGGCGATGCGACCGCCACCGCCACCGCCGGCCCAGCCAGAGTTCCCTCCGCCATTCGCGGCAATGATGCCGTTCCCGGTGAGCGTGTTGATGCTGGCCAAATACAGGCTCCCACCCGCCCCACCGCCCGCATTGTAACCACCGGACGTGCCATTGGCGGAAAGTCGTCCATTGACCGTCAGGGTGTTGGCGGTCAATTGCAGCGCCCCACCGCCGGTGCCGCCCGTGCCGTTTAATCCGATTTGGATTTTTGAGTTGTAATTTCCACCGCCACTGCCAGCCATGACCGGCGACAGAATGGAATCGTTGGCATTGCCGCCGCGGGAACTTGAGCTGGAACCGTAAGCACCGCCATATCCGCCATGCCCACCGCCGCAGGGTGTCCCGGGGGAAAGCAAACCGGCTCCCGGGCCGGTCTGCGCGGCATAGCCGGCTCCGTCTAGGGCGATCACTCCACCCGCGTCAATGGTGACGTTGTTGGCATTGATCGTCCGCACGGTGGATGAGGCGGGCGCAATCAGCATGGCGTTGGAATGGACGAGCAGGTTATGCGGCGTCCACGAACCTGTAATCGGCAGCACACCGACCGCGCCATTTTGAATCGTGGCGTCGGTGCCGGTGAAATCAAAAGTGGTGTTGGTGCCGGCATGGCTGGCGTTGTCCAGCGTCAAAAGTGGGGGATTGGTATAATAGGAACCGAAGTAAATCGTTCCCGCCCCGCCATAACTCGCGCCGCCCCCGCCATAGGCGGAAATGTTTCCGGAAAATGCATTGGTTCGGGAAGTGTTTAAAATGGCGATGCGCCCGCCGCCGCCGCCGCCGCCGAATAGATTGGCCCCGTTGCCGCCGTTCGCTGTAATGCTGCCGGTGCCGCTGAGAGTGGTTTGGGTCAGGCGGATGCCGCCGCCTGAGCCGCCGCCGCCCCCGAAGCCGGAGCCATTGCCGCCATTTGCCGAAATGCGGCCATCCAGTTGCAAAATGCCATTGACGGTCAACGTCACCAATCCGCCACCTGCTCCGCCGATGGAGTATGGTGCCTGCCCGCCGCCGCCACTGCCGCTGATGATTGGCGTGGCCGAGGAATCATAGGTCGCTCCGCCGGACACGGAATTGGTATAGGCAGCCCCGCCATAACCACCGT
>JAJXXI010000167.1 GCA_021781185.1 bacterium | reverse complement strand
TGTTGACAAAGTTTGAGAGTTACTATTCGCAACTGCCCTTCGAGCGGACCGAGAATCCCAATTGCCGATACTATCGTCCAAACGAATCGTTTCCATTCCAAGATGCTTTCGCACTTTATGCCATGATTCGCCACTTGAAGCCTAAACGATTTATTGAGGTAGGCTGTGGCAATTCCAGCAGTGTGATCTTGGATACTTGTGAAGTAATGAAGATTAATACACAGTTGACCTTCATCGAACCATATCCGGAACCTTTGTTCCAAAAACTCCGACTTGGTGACAGAGACCGCTTCAAGTTAATTGTGCAGTGCACCCAAGACGTGCCGCTGGAGACGTTCACGCAACTGGAGGCTAACGATGTTTTGTTCATTGACACCTCCCACGTAAGCAAGATTGGCAGCGATGTTAATCACATATTTTTTCACATCCTACCACATTTGGCCAAAGGTGTGCAGGTTCATTTCCATGACATCTGGTATCCCTTTGAATATCCCAAGCATTGGCTGCACGGAGGATCTTTTTGGAATGAGGCTTACCTGCTGCGAGCATTCTTGATGTTTAACCCCGCCTTCGAGATCACAATGTTTAACAGTTATGTGTTTAAATGTCTGCCGGAGCGTGTTAATGCAAGCTTTCCGCTTTTCTTGGAAGGGCCTGGCGCTAGTTTGTGGTTGCGGCGAACTTAATAGGCCTTTGTGCGACAAAAGCCCAACCGAGAGTGTGAGCGTCGTGTTTTAAGTGCGTATCGCACCAGAGGAAGAAGTGGTTGATCAGCCAATTAACCGGCTTGGCACTGATGGGCTGCGTTTGCTGAATGACCTGCCCGATGAATGCGTAGGAACGCCCCCGGCTGAATAATTGCACCAGTTCAAAGCCGCTTTCCTTGACCAGATGAAGGAGTCCGTCGTAGGGGTAGCGGAAATAATCATAGGGCACTTCGTGGCGGGGCCAATACATCGGCGTGCTCAAAATCAAATGGCCACCCGGTTTTAATACGCGATACATTTCCCGGAGCGCCTTCAACGGGTCGGGAACGTGCTCCAGAACTTCGGTGGACACCACCGTGTCAAAACTCGTGTCTGCCAGCGGGATGGCGGTGGCGGAACCGACCACGTCCGGTGTGGAGCGGTCGGTGAGATAATCCAGGCCAACATATTTTTCCGCGCCGGCAAAAAAGTTTTTCTCGTAAGGCTTGCGGCCGCAGCCCACGTCCAGAGTCACTCCCGTTACCAAGGCCCCGCATTGTTTGAGGGAAGCTTCCAACATCAAGGTGTGAAGGAAAGTCCGGTGACTCGCCGGCACGGAACATTTGAACTGCGGGTGAATATTATCCAAGGGATGCTTTGCCAGCGGATGCGAAGGAGAGCGGGGCATAATGAAAATCAATGGGCAGTTTGGGGGAACACATGTTTAAGCAGCGGGAGCGTCTCCACGGGAACACGTCTCAATATTTCGTTTTGAAAAGATGCGGGGATGCCAAACCGGAGAAAAAAATACAGGCCAGCCGGACCGGCCAGCACTGCGTTAATTCCCAACTGGATGATGGGCGGGAGCGAGTTGGAAAGCCACCAAGCCAGAGCGGCCACAGGCAGATAAAACAACAACATGGTGTTCATGGAATCAAGCCAACTCCAGGCGACTTCACGGAGGGAAAGATCAAAAAACCGGCTGACCCGCCACACCCCATACGCGCCGCTGAATACCGTGCTGCAAATGATGGAACAGACGATGATGGCCGGCAGCCCGCCCCAACGTGCCACCAGACAGGACAAGGCCACAAAAGCCACCCCTTCGGCAAAATAGATGTAGCGCATGAAACCAATCTGTTTGGTCGTCAGCACAAAACTGTTGTGACAATGCACCACGGCGGAAATGATCATCCACAGGGCCAGCAGCCCGTCGTTGCCGTCCGGCCAGAGGATTTTGCCATGGGTCCACAGCGTAACGAAGCGGCTGTTGCAGGCGGCAAAGGAAACCGCCACCCAGCCGGCAAAGGAAAATGTCAGAACGGCTAGGCTGCGATAGCGTTCCCGCAGTCGGGCCGCTTCGCCGCGCGTCAGCATTTCCGCCAGCGCGGCCATGGACATTTGCGGAAGACGCCAGACAACCTGGGACAGCAGGTTGAACACGCGCAGTCCGACCGACCAGATGGCCGCCTCCTCCAACCCCAGCAGACGGGTGATGATGATGACCTGGCTGGTCATGATCATCTGCGCGCCGATGGCCACGAGGAACATGTCTTTCCCAAAATTGAACAGTTCCTTGAAGTGCCTGCCGGACACCCGGCCCCAGCCGCCTGGCGACGGAAACAGTTTCAAGGTGTGGCAGGCCAGCGTCTGCAGGACAATCACCAGCACCGTGCCCGCCAGCGCGCCACCCATCAGGCTCAACACGCCAAACCCCAAATGGAACAGCAGCCATTGCCCGGCAAAATTGGCCAGCAGGCTGAGCACTCCCAGATAATTCACCCAATCCATGCGTTGGTGGGCGCCAAGGATCATCCCCAGCATCCGGGTGGCAAAACTCAGGGCCAGCACGCCGCATTGCCAGTTGACCAGTTGGATGAATTCCCGCTGGAGCGTCGCCGGGATGGCGAGCAGTTGCGAAAAGGTGCGGGCCAGCAACAGACCCGCCAGAAAAATAATGGCCGCCTGCACCAGGGAAACCAGCCATCCGGTCTTGATCAGGCTGCCGTAATCGCCGCTCTCCCGGTTGTCCTTGTGATCAATCAAGAGGCGTGCCGCCGCCGCGCTCATGCCCATATCCACCAGGTTCAAATAACCGGCCATGGTGCTCATCAAGGCCCACAGCCCGAATCGTTCTTTGTCCAGATAATGCAGCGCCACCGGCACGGAAGCGAGAACATAGACAGCGGTGGCCGCCAGCAACACATAGCTGGAGGCTACTCCGTGAACAGCACGACGAAAGCGGGACATGCGCGGACGGATTCTGCCGCAGTTTGGCAAGCCAGTTCAATGCAATTGTCAGGGAATGAACGCGAAATTGAGAGATGAAAACTGAGACCTGAGACCTGAAAAGCTGGTTGGGGCAAAACTCAGTGGATGCAGCTTGAGACTGGTTTTGCCATCGTCCGCAGAAACGTGGCGCAGGCGTTCTCGCCGACGGGTTCTCGCGGCGGCCCGCCGCGTGAGGCCAACTCCCCGGTGGGGCTTCGCAGCCGGGGACGGCTGCGCCACCAGAGCAGGGTTTAGATGCACCCGTCCGCGTTGACGCACGGCAATAGACTTTGACAGTGATTTCCCAGTGTGGTTGCATGGGCCGCGTCATCCATGCCGACAATTTAGGAATGAACCCCAAGAACAATGTTTTCCCCGGTGGATGCCGGTTGTCCGGAATTTAATTGCGTCGTAAATCCACGATACGTTATCCCACATTATGAAATCCAATCAAGAATGGAAATTATGGGGCAAAACCGATCCGCTCTTTGCCGTATCCAGTTGGAAAGGCAAGGAGAAAGGCGGCCCCGCGCCATGGACGGACGACGAGTTTTACGCGCTGGGCCGGTCGGATTGGGAGGATTTTTTCGCCCATTGGAACAGCTACGAATGCAACACCGCCCACTGCATTGAGATTGGCTGCGGTGCCGGCCGCCTGACCAGGCATATCAGTGGAGCCTTCCAAACCGTGACGGCGCTGGATGTTTCCGAGGATCAGATCGCGTATGCCCGCAGCCGGATTCCCGCCGGCAACATCAACTACCACGTGACGGATGGCGTTCATTTCGCCGCCAAAGTCAAACCCGCAACGGCCGTATTTTCGGCCCATGTGTTTCAGCATTTCGACACCCTGGCCGATGCCGGGCAGGTGTTTCATGAGATTTTTCAGGCGTTGGCCCCCGGCGGAACGGTCATGATTCACCTGCCGGTTTATTCGCTGCCCGAAACCCCCGCCGCCCCATTGATGCGGAGCTTGTTTGCCCTCACCAAACAGGTGGGAAATCTGAAGGCAAATTTGAACCGGAAACGCGGGAAACTCATCATGCGGGGGCTGGCTTATGAAAGATCATGGCTGGCCGATTGCTTCTTGAAAATCGGCTTTCAACGGGTCGAATTCCGCGCTTTCCGGGTCCGCAGCAACCATTGCTGGCATGATTTCATCATGGCCACGAAGCCGGCGGACCAGGTGAAGTAGCCCGGCCCCGATTTGCCGACTAAAGCCGGTTCCACCAGATCGCCGTGGGCTGGAAACCAAAGCAAACCTCCTATACTGGGACAAAGGCCGAATTATGGCCTCGATTGGGGTTCCATCCCGGAACCAATTCCCCCGAGCAATCATCCACGGTAAAATGCTGGTAACCTGCGGGGAGCGTGGCGCGGACCACGTCTTCACTCAAAAAGAGGTGTTCGAAAAAAATGACCGGCTGTTTGCGTTGGATCAGTTCATTCAAGCCGAGGATGACGCGGGCATCGTTGCCCTC
>JAJXXI010000448.1 GCA_021781185.1 bacterium | reverse complement strand
TTCCTTAAGTAATGGGGGATGCGGCGGAGTTCTGAAAACATAGACTGGCCTGATACCATTTCGCTCCTTTTGAAACAAGTTGGTTTTTGGATTTGAGGGAATTTCGGGCGCATCTTGACACTGTTCCTGTAGCGCCGCCGCAGCTCGCGGCGAGGCCCACTGGGGAGTTAGATTCACGCGGCGGGACGCCGCCCAAACCCGCAGGCGAGGACGCCCGCGCCACGCTTCCGCCGGACAATGGCAAGAACAGTCTCAAGATGCACCCGGGAATTTCCTTAAGGGTTTAGTTTCATTTAGCCTCGAAACTTAACAACCAGTCGCCGAAGCTCCCGCATTGGCTGGGAAAACCTGAACTTATTCTTTGCAGCCAGCGGCGCATGAATTTGCAAATGTTTGGGCCAGGGTTTTGATGCCGTCGGTGCCGTTGGGAGAGCGGCCAGCCAGCGGTCAGTCATCGCAGCCACGGAGAAATCTCGGGCCACACGAGAATGAGCTGCGGTGGATTTGGCCACCAGTTCCTCACGATGTGCGTGCAGGTGAACGATGGCTTTTGCGTAGCCCTGCACATCGCTGACGGGCACCAACATGCCATTACCTGCATCCACCACGTCCCGGATGCCGCTCTCCAAGTCGCTCACCACGGGCACCACCCCGTGCGCCATGGCTTCCAACAGGCTCAACGGCAGTCCCTCCGCATCGGAGGCCAGCAAAAATATGTCGTTCTGTTCCAACAATGCCGGCACCTGCGAATTCACTACCGCCCCGATGAATTTGACCCGCTGGTCAGGAGAGGATGGCATGGTTCGTTCCAATTCCGCCTGCTTGTCGCCTTGTCCGGCAATTGTCCATTGAAAGCGGATGCCGGATTTTTTTAAGTCCGCCAGAATCTTGGGGAAGAGATAAACCCGCTTTTGCGGATCTATGATCCGTCCGAAATAGAGAATCCGCAATGGTTGGCCGTTTTGTCTCTGTTTCTCCGCAGTGGGCGGCATTGCCACACCGTAAGGCAGGCAGAGCTGGGAAATTCCGCGAAGCGCCTCCATGCCCGCGAAATGTTCGGCAATCCTAGGCGAGACACCCACGGCGGCGTCCATGCATCCGGCGTAGGGGCTGATGGCATCATAAAAACAGGGGGCATCCGTTTGGACAACCACCATTCGATGGACTCCTTGGGGGACGTAACGCAATACCTCGTAAGTGGCCGCTCCTAGGCAGGTAATAACCACAGTGGGGCGAAAGTCCGCCAGGGTTCGCAGCATGGACTGCATCCGGTCTTCAAAAATCATCCGTCGTTGGTTATGCAAAACCACGCGGACGCCGGCCGCTTCAAAATCAGAGGCAAATGGATTTTCTATTTCCGGGCTGGCCACCAGCACAGGAATTTGGCGACGGCTTAATTCGCCAGACAGGTTGCAGACAAAAGTAGTTGATCCGCCAAATACCAAACTGCTGACCAAAGCAATTCTCGGAGTTTCCGCCATGTTTAATAATTATATGGGGTTAAAATCATGTTTGAGCCAAAATCGAGGAAACAGGGGGTGGATCGGGCGCAAAAACCGATAAAAGGATGGATTGGATTCTATCCACCTGCGCCCCCTCGGAATTTTGGTCAGGCCACCCAGCATGGCGGCCGTGGTATTCTCCAAGTGAGGCTCTGGCCCGCGCACCGCCGCATATTCGGGCAGATGAGAGTTCCGCAAAATGATTTTCTGGCAGTCGTCATCCGCCACAAACGACTGGAGCGAGCCGCTTTTATCACCGCCGATCTCCAGATACACAAACCTGGGGCAGCCCGTCCGCACCGCCGGCCATGCTTCGAAATCATCGGTAATAAATTGGGAAGGCATTTTGCCAGAACGGTTGAAATTTGAGCCGTGAATGTAAGGACAGCATCCGGGTTGTAAAGCCTCGAATCGTTCACCAATCCGTATGAGGTGCATCGCTTTTGATCTCGACTCGCAACGGTCAATCGTGTTCTTTACGGTTACCAATTTGCATCCATCCGCGCCTGCATCAATGGAAGAAACCGCCAGCCCGAAAATCGTTTGCCTCAGCAACATCTTCGATGATCATTACCATGAACTTCGGGATGAAACCGTGCAGCGCTGCGTGACCGTTCCGTTCCGGCGCGACCTGTTCCAAAGCCTGCAATTGGCCACCGGCCGGGAGGCCATTGTGCTTTCCTCTCCGCCCCGGGCAATGGCGCGGCGGAAGGGAAAGTGGCTGCCGCCAGTGGAAACCCGGTTCGCCACCTATCGCCAGTTCTTTTGCGGAACCTGGGATGCCCCCAAGTGGCGTCTGCCGGTGTCCTGGTTGCTCTACGCCCGCCATGTCCTCCGCCACGTGAAGGATGGCGACTTGGTGGTGGTGGATAATTACGAATTGGTTTACATCATTGCCGCCTGGCTGGTGCGGGTGTGCCGACGCGTGCATTTTCTGCTGGTTTACTTGGATGGCAAACATGTCATAGACCGGTCGTGGGACCGGTTGTTCAGCAGCTTGGCGGAAGCCGCCGGCCGGCCGCTGTTTGGGGGCGCGCTCCTCTCCAATCCATCGCTCTGCCGGCGGCTTCCGTCCGGCCTGCCCACCGAGTTGGTGCCAGGGTATTTGTCGGAAACCGCGCCGCCCAACCCATCCTCCCCAACGGGCGAGGTTCATTTTGTCTATGCCGGACTGCTCGGCCGCTCGCATGGCATTGACCTCCTGCTGGCAGCCGTTCCCCTGCTGCCACCAACCGGCTGGCAACTGGCCATTGCCGGACAGGGGCCGTTGACGGAGGAAGTCAAACGGTTTGCAGCAGATCCTCGCTGGGCGGGCCGCGTAAAGTATCTGCCGGCCATGCCCGCCGGGGAATTCCAGCAACTGCTGGCGGCCAGTCATGTGGGATTGAACTGCCAGAGCCTTGCCGACCCCATTTCCGATGTGACATTCCCATCCAAGATATTCACCTACCTGTCCGCTGGCCTCCTGGTGCTCAGCAGCCGCTCCGGCTGCGTGGAGCCGATCTGCCAGAACGCGTGCCTTTACTACGATGAGGAGAAGCCGGCGTCTCTGGCCGGTGCCATGAAAGCCATCATCATGAACTTTCCGGAGGAGCGTAAAAAACCCCATCCCGGCTTTGTGTTCAATCATTATTCAATGGCGGCCGCAGCTTTCCGCCTGAAGAAATTGCTGGAAAAGATGGGGGTTGACATATGACCCCCAAGAAACCATTAGTCCTGCTGGCATCGGCCGGCGGGTGGCATCTCCCGCAAACTGCCCAAGCTTTTTCAGCGCGAGATGCGTTGGCCGGGTTGTGGGTCTCCGACAAAAACAAGACCGGCGTTCGCGGAAGCCAATTCCGCCGCTGCTGGCCGTTTCATCTGGCCATGAAGCCCTTTTACCATGGCGCGCCGCAAATCTGGACCGAAAAATCTTTCTATGCCTTCTTCCCGCTGTGGAAAGCCTGGTTTCTCGCCCAACCCTGGCCAGAATGTAACATCGTCCAATCCATTGTCGGCTATGCCACCGAACCTTTTGACCGGGCGGAGCGCACCGGCGCGCTCATGGTGGTGGATTGCCCCAACAGCCATCCAACTACTTACTACGGGTTTTGGCAGCGTGAATGTGATCTGTGGTGTCCGGGGGAGAAAGTTCCCATTCCGCAGTGGATGTTTGCCCGCATGAACCGGGAACTGGAACGGGCTGACCTGATCATCGTTCAATCCAACTTCTGCAAGGACTCAATGATTTGGAATGGTATTCCACCTGAAAAGGTGATGGTCAACCCGATGGGGGTGGACACGAGCATATTCAAACCTCGTGAACAAGTTTCGACCAAACCGCGATTCATCTCGGTGGGCACCGTCTGCTTGCGCAAAGGTAACCAGTATCTGTTTCGCGCCTTTGAGCTGGTGAAAAAGCAATTGCCCGGAGCGGAGCTGATCTGTGTCGGCGGAGTGAAGACGGATTTTCGCAAGGAATGGCCACGGTGGCAGGGCACCTTCACCCACATTCCGCACCTGCCCCATGCGGAACTGGCCAAACTACTGCAAACCTGCACCGCGTTTGTTTTTCCTTCACAGGAAGAAGGTATTGCCCGCGCCCAAATTGAGGCCCTGGCCGCCAGCTTGCCGGTGATCGGCACGCACGAAGGCGGGGCCACCACCTTGGTGCAAGATGGCGTGGAGGGGTTTATCGTGCGTGGTCGTGACCCGCAGCACATCGCCGAGGCCATGCTCCGCGTGGCACGTGATCCCGAACTCTGCCGGCGCATGGGCCAAGCCGCCCACCAAAAAGGCGCCATTAAAAACACCTGGCAGAATTACGGCGACCGGCTGCTGGCAGAATATGAAAAGCGGCTGAACCGGAGAAATCTGAAATGAAAGCTGGCACCTACGGCGCGACACGCCCTGTCCCCAACAGCGGGGGGACTACAGCATTGATAATTAAATGGCTGAA
>JAJXXI010000461.1 GCA_021781185.1 bacterium | reverse complement strand
AATTCCGGAAACGAGGCGATGACGGCAAAGGCGTCGCTCATGTTTTTCAACTGGCTGGCCATGCCCATGCGCACATGACCATCCGTGAACCCGGGCGAGCCTTTCGCGTGGAAGGAAATAAAATCCAGCGGTGCCCCGGTTTTCCCGGTGGCATAATTCGTCCCGCGCGCGCAATGCTCCAGAAATTCACGCAAAAACTTCCCGCCCGGCCCGCCGGCGGTTTCCGGACCGCCAACGCGGGCGGTCGGCAGAGCGCGGCGCACGCCAGCAATCGCAAAATCATAGAGCTTGAAATAGTTCGCTGGCGAACCGTGCCAATAAAAAATGTTCGGCTCATTCCAAACTTCCCAATACCATGACGCCACCTCGGCGCGCCCATATCGTTCAACGCAGTGCTTCGTCCACTGGTAGGAAAGCTCTCCCCACTTCGCGTAATCTTTCGGTGGATAGGCCTGGCCGGCAGCCGGGTTGACCCTTTCGTTCACCGGCGGATGATGCGGATAGTCCTGCGGATGCGTCGTCAGCGCTTCCGGCATGAATCCAATTTCCACATACGGCTTGATGCCGCAGGCGAGATAGGTGTCGAAAATCCTGTCATTGATGGTCCAGTCGTAAACCGGCCGGCCGGCCGTGTCCTCCTTGTAGGCGCTGGTGGAACCAAACTTCAACGCATACGCCCCATCACCGCTGGTCAGCAAATGATGGGCACGGAAATAAACCTGCGGCGCGCCCAATTGCCCCAGTTCGGCGAGCAATTTTTTACCGTCCGGCATATAGGCGTAGTTCGGCTCGTCCGCACCAAAAAAGCGCCAGATGGGCGTCCACTCGCCCAGCGGTTTGGCGGCATCCACCGTGATGGTCACCGGAATGGAAGCGTTGAGGCGGACGTCTGCCAGAGCGGTTGAGGCCAGAGCCAGCGACGCGACCCAGCCGGCGAGTTGGAGATAACGCATGAAATTAAAATTGAGGTTCAGCGACATTCAACCAGTGATATCGGCCTGAGTCCACTGCCCATCCACCAGCCGCCACAGGCTTCCATTCGGGTTCCGGTTTTGCAATGCCACCGGCAGGCGCGCTGACCGCACATTATCGTAGCATTGCAACATCGTGAAACGACGCAATGCTGCGGGAAATCCCACTGCGGTAAAACCCGGGTGGCCCGTCGCCGGAAACGGCCCGCCATGATTCATCGCCGCCGTCACCGCGACGCCGGTGGGCATTTTGTCGTTGAGCAGACGCCCCACGCGACCCCGCAACAACGGCGCGAGCCGTGCATAAAGCGCGTCATCCGCGCCCGACATGGAAGAATAAACCGAGCCGGTCAAATGACCTTCCAATCGGCAGACCACGGCCTGAGCCTCGTCGGCATCGCGCACGACGACGATGAGCGTGGCATTGCCAAAAGCCTCCGTCTGCAATGGATTTGGGTCCGCGAGGAATTGTTCCCCGTTCGCCCGCAACAACGTGTTGGCAAAACAGTTTCGCCCCACCCCGAAACCGCCCGTCACGAGTTCCGCTCCTGCCGCCTGCAATTTCTTCACGCTGGCCGCCAAATTGGCCGCAACTCCGGATGACAACAAGGTCGCCGGCGGCGTGCTTTCCAGTTTCACTTTCACAGTTTGGATGAACTGTTCGGCTGCTTCACCGGCAAAGAGCATCGTCAATCCGGGACTGACGCACATCTGCCCGCCCGCCGCCAGGCAACTGCCGGCCAACTCCCCGGCAATTGCCCCGCCACGCTCCGCCAATGCGCCCGGCAAAATGACGACAGGATTCAAGCTCGACATCTCCAGGTAAACCGGCCTGCCCACGGCATCCGCCGCCGCCTTGATCTGCAATCCCGCCGCGCGGCTGCCGGTGAAACCCACCGCGCCCAGCCGCAGGTCGGCGACGAAACGCAAACCGTCTGCCGGTGCCAGATGATAAAGCATCTGCACTGTGGCGGCCGGCAGACCGCATTCGCCGAGCGCAAAGCTGGCTTCTTCCGCCAGCCGTTGGGTGGTTTTCGGATGACACGGATGCGCCTTGGCAATGACCGGGTTGCCCGCCGCGATGGCCGCAGCAAAATCGCCACCTGCCACACCGTTATAAGCGAAGGGAAAATTGTTGGGCCCGAACACCAGCACCGGGCCGACCGGCGCGAGCAGCGAGCGGATGTTCAATTTCGTGTCAATCGTCGGCACCGCCCAGGAACCGTCAAGCACGGCGGCGGCGGCCTGGCGCAATTGCCCGGTCGTGCGCGGCAGCTCGACTTCGATCAGACGCGGCTTTTGGGGCAATGCAGTTTCCAAACAGGCAATCGCCGCAAGCTCCGCTGAGCGCGCTTCGATACGCCCGGCAAAGCGCGTTAGAAAACCGGCGATTTGCTTTGGCAGTGCCGCGCGAAGTTCAGTTGCCGCCGCCGCCGCTGCATCAAGGGCAAGCTCGCAGTCCGACCAAGAACTGACGGGGAATTCGTCCGGCAGCGTTTCGCCGGTGGCGGGATTTTCCGCGCGAAACGTTCCGGCTGCACTGGCCGGGCGCCATTGGCCAGCGAGGAGAACAGGTTGAAGTGACATGGCGGCTTATTTTGGCTCACCCATGGAATCACAGGCCAAAAGACATGGCAAACTTGGATTTTCCCGAGTTGTGTGCGTCAAGTTCTGCAAATTAGTTTTTGGTCATGGTGTGGCCACGAGGTAAAGCGAGGCGGCGCGGATAGCGAGCCCTCCAGCTCGCCGCGCGGCCGGTCGAACGTCAAGTGGTCATCGTCATGGTTTTCATCGGTTTGATTTGTTCGCGCAGCAGGTCGGCATTGAGATAACGGCTGCCTTCCATCCATTCCTCGTGCTGCTCGGAGGCCACCGCCCGGATCAGCCGCAGGCAACTGGCCTCGTCCGGAAAAATCCGACCACCAGCGTCCGCCGCTTGATCTCCTAGTTGAACCGTTCCAACAGGTTCGTGCTCTTCAAATGCTTGTGGTGCGCCACCGGCAACCGGTAAAACGTCCACGTCTCTTCAATGTTCGTTTCCACCCACCCGCACAGCTTCGGATATTTCCCCGCCCACTTCTCCAGCCATTGCTTGAGGTCGCGTCGCGTCTCCTCCACATCCCGCCGTTCATACATCCAGCGCAGTTCCTGCAAACAGTCGTCGTCGGCCTTGCGCGGCAGGTAATCCAGCGCGTTCCGCAGAAAATGCACATAACATCGCTGCCACCACACGCCCGGCAGCACTTCCCGGATCGCTGCCTTCAACCCCGGATGATCGTCGCTGACGATAAACTGCACGCCCTTTAAGCCGCGTTCTTTGAGCTGGAGCAAAAACTCCCGCCAACTGCTTTGACTCTCACGATTGGCATATTCCACGGCCAACACCTGCCGCCGGCCTTCCCAATCAATACCCAAGGCGATGAGAATCGCCCGGCTCACAATCACCCCGCCTTCCCGCACCCGCTCATACCGCGCGTCCACCACCACATACGGAAACGCCTGATCCAGTAACCGCCGGCTGAACTGCTCCAAATGCTCATCCAGCTTGGCCGTGATCGTGCTGAGGCTCGATGCGCTGAACTCGTGCCCGCACAACTCCTCCGTGATCGCCGCCACTTTCCGTGTGCTCACCCCCTGCACAGACATCTGCGCCAAGGACGCCACCAACGCCTTCTCGCTCCGCTGATACTGCTCAAACACCTGCGTGCTGAACTGTCCCGCCCGATCCTGCGGCACCCGCAGCACCAGCGTCCCCACCCGCGTGATCAAGCGCCGCCGGTAATATCCGCTCCGATATCCCAGCCGCTGTTCGCTCCGCTCGTGCCTGCCGGCCTGCAAGCATTCTTCCATCTCCACTTCCAGGATGGATGGCACCGCCGCCTGCACCACCGGCTCCAGAAAATCCGGCTGCCCCATCAAAACTGACTTCACCTGCGCCACATCCAAGGTTACTTTCGCTGCATCGTTCTTTTTCGCTTTTGAGGTCATGGTTCTTGCCTTTCGCTTAACTGGGTTTAACTAACACACCCCAGTGGCTACCATGACCTCTTTCCTTTTTGCAGAACTTTTGAAACACTACCAAGCCTTCTTGCCGTTTGCAGTCGGCAGCAAGCCATCCCAGCGGTCCGCGTCTGGCTGTTATTACCCATTACAAACGTCGAGGAACCCTTTAAAATCAATCCCTTGGCCTACAGTTGACGATTGACCAACACCAGCAGGTTTTTTTGCAAACCTGGTTCGTGCGGCCGCTGGCAAAAGCACACCAGTGTCGTCTCATCCGGCACGGCGTCCTGCAATCCCACTCATGGTCTGAACGATGAAAAGTAGTTGCGTGAAATTTCTTTCACGGTTCAGTCAGGGCACGATAAAATCGCGGACTCAAGGAAGCGGGGTTTGAATCCGAAAATTGGAGCAAGGTTGGCAAACTATAACAGGAAATTGAACTGTTGGTTGCGAGAATGGTTCCAATCGGTGTCCAATTTGACAGGTT
>JAJXXI010000376.1 GCA_021781185.1 bacterium | reverse complement strand
GCGTTCCTTTAGAAAAATGGAGGCGGCGATGACGACGAACAGGTAGTGCAGTCCTTCAAAGGGAAACAGGTAGCTCAAATCAAACTGCGCCATCAGGCCCACCCAGATGAAAAACCCGAGCGCCATGATGGCCACGCCGGTGGCGAAAACGGCCGCCCGCCACGGCTTGCTGCCGTGCTCCGGCCAACTCATGGTTTTTTTTAGAAAGATCTGGCCGGCGACCATGCATAATTGTGACAGCACGGTGAGCAGAAAAGAGGCGAGACTCACAGTTTTTCCTCTACTTCCTGCTCCGCCTTCATCAAGGGCCGGGCAACCATGAACACGCCGGCAATGACCAGCGCAATGCCGGCCCAGCGGACGAGATTGATTTTTTCCCCCAGAAAGAACCAGCAGGCCAGCGGCACCAGCACATGCACGCCGGCGGTCAGATTGGCGGCGATGTTCAGCGCCACAAAACGCAGGCTGTAAAGCCACGAGCCGAGGCTGCTGACCAGCGCGATGATTCCCAGCCAGACCCAGCCCGAGTGCAATCCTGCAAGGCCGAAGCTGCCCGGCGTGATGGCATGGTCCGCGCCGATTTTCAGGAGCACCTGCGCGGCCGCATCCAGCACGACGCTGATGCCGATGGTGAAATAGGGATTGAACGCCGGCTGGGGCGGGGCGGGGCGGGGAGTTTGGCTGGCTGGCATGATCGAGGAACGGTCAAATCAGGTCTTTAAAGTTCCGGAACTTGCGGATGACCGGGTCGTGGCGCGTGGGTTCGAGGTATTTGAGCGCGAGCTTGAAGAACACATTGAACACCGGATTGGTGTGCCGCGCATACAGGTCCAACGGATCCAGGTCAAGTTGGAGGTGCAGCTTGGGATCGTAGTTGAGCGGACCGGTGGCATAGCGTTTCAGCCCGTTGGCCGCCGCCCAGTTGTAGAGGTCGCGAAAGGTCACGAAATACAAATTCAGATCGGGCGACAAACGGTAATCCGCGCCGAAATTCAGATCGTGCAACGTGTCTCCCTGCACCAGACACAGCGCAAAGGCGACCAGCCGGCCTTCCAGCCGCCACAGAAAAAAACGGGCGCGCTCCGGCATCTTCCGGCCGAGTGCCTCGAAATAACCGGCGTTCAACCGCTCAAACTGGTATTGGGAACGGCCATGCGTCTGCAAATAAAGCGCCTGAATTTCCTCCGCGACCGGCGTGATCTCCGTCAGCACGTCCATCGTCAGCGCGCCGATTGCCGCGCTGGCCTTGAATTTGCGGCGCAGGTTTTTGCGGAACACCTTGCCGAGCTGGTTCTGCATGAACTCCTCGAAATCCTTTGATTCAATGTTCATGCGTGCGCCCGGCATGCTCGGGACGCGGGCGTAGCCTTGCTTTGTCAAAAAGCCAAGGAGGTGGCGGTATTCCTCCGGAAAATCCTTGAACAGGAGAAAGGAGATTTTTTCATCCCGGGCCGTTTGCTGCAGCGCCGCCTGCAGCGCCTGCACCGCCCAGGGTTCATCTGAACCGAGCTGTCCCTCGCCCGCCGTGCAACCCACCATGAGCATGCGGGGTTTCATGAAGTTTGGCCACCGTTTCCGAAACCGTTCAATCACGGTGCGCAGGCGTCCGGTGACGCCCGCCGTCAGATCCTGACGCAGGATGAAAAACGGCTGGACGGCGACCTGCCCGGACGAATTTCGGATGACGAAATAACGGTGATCAAACTGGTTGCCCAGCGTATCCTCGGTGATTTCGTAGTAACGCCGGTCTTTGCAGCGGGTGGGGTATAGCGACTGCCAGACTTTCGGATCAATGTCGCGCCAGCATTGAAAGATTTCGACGACGCAACTGTTCGTCGCAAAATGGTGGCCAGACCGCGCGTTCTTGGAATCGGACCAACATGCGTCATTCGCAGGCAGTTCAAGTTTCACCATGTGCAGGGATCAGGAGGCTACCCCAAAAAGCGTGGATTTCAATGCTTAATTAAGCGTTCCGAGGGTTCAGAACCGTAAAAAATCAGTTTTCAACGGCCGGGTTCTGTGTTCATCTTGTAAAAAATGATTCATCCCACGGCCATCATCCATCCGCAGGCGAAGGTTGGCGCGAATGTGCGGGTCGGGCCGTATGCCGTGATTGACGCGGAAGTGGAGCTGGGGGCGGATTGTGTCGTCGGGCCGCAGGTTTACCTGACGGGTGTGACGAAGATTGGCCGTGGCAACCGGTTCCACGCCGGCTGCGTCATCGGCGACGCACCGCAAGACTTGAAATACAAGGATGAACCGACGCGGCTGCGCATCGGCGACCGCAATGTTTTCCGCGAAAATGTCACGGTTCACCGGTCCAACAAGCTGGCGGAGGATACGATTGTCGGGTCCGGCAATTTTTTCATGGCCGGATCGCATGTGGCGCATAATTGCCACGTTGGAGACCATGCGATTCTCGCGAATGGTGCCACGCTGGGCGGCCACGTGACGGTGCAGGACCGGGCGTTTCTTTCCGGCAACGTGCTGGTGCATCAGTTCTGCCGCGTGGGCACGCTGGCGATCATGCAGGGCGGCTCGGCCATCAGCAAGGATCTGCCGCCCTTCACCGTGGCGCGCGGGGACAATGGCATTTGCGGGCTGAACACCATTGGGCTGCGGCGGGCGGGTTTCAGCGCGGAGGACCGGCTGGAATTGAAGAAGCTGTATCACGCCTTGTTTCGCAGCGAGACGGGTTTTCGTTCCGCCATGGCTCAAGCGCAGGAAAAATACTCCAGTCAGGGCGCTAAAATCATGCTGGAATTTGTCGCCGCCGCCAAACGAGGCGTCTGTGCCGACACCGGAATAAGTGCCCACAACCCGGAAGAAACATGAAAAACGACCGAAAATACACGGTAATGGGGAACGACGGAAAGGAATACGGACCGGTTTCCGACGGCCAGGTCCGCGAATGGATCAAAGACGGCCGGCTGGAGCGGAAATCTCCGGTGAAGCCCAACGACGCCAAAGACTGGCTGTTTCTGGAGATGCTGCCGGAGTTCAAGGAAACGCTGGCGGCCATGGCCCGGCCAAAATCAGCCGGCTGGCGATCCAAAATCTGGCTGGTGATATTTTTTGGCCTCGTGCTGGCGGGCGTGGTCATATTGGCGCTGAAACAATTAAAACACCTCTGAACGATGTATAAGATAGTCGGCAACGACGGCAAAACTTACGGACCGGCCCCGGCAGAGCAGCTCCGCGACTGGATCAAACAGGGACGAATGGACAGCCGCACGCCCGTGTTGCCCGATGGCGCGGCAGAGTGGACGGTGGCCGGCCTGTTGCCGGAGTTTGCCCGGGAATTTTCCGGACCGCCGCCGGTGATCCCCGCCCCGCGAATGGCGGCCCTTCCCGCCCGGAACACAAACGGTTTTGCCACGGCGGGATTCGTCTGCGGCCTCCTTTCCATTCTTTGTTGCTGCGGTTGCCCCTTCAATATTCTCGGTCTGGTGTTTTCCATCATCGCGCTGGTGCAGATCAACGGGCAAACGCACAAACAGGAGGGTTGGGGACTGGCGCTGGCCGGGCTGATCCTCTCCGGCTTGAGCCTGCTGCTGGGCTTCGGTCTGGGGCTGGTCCAACTGGCGCAGACGCCGGCCAACGTGAGCTGGCATTTTGGCCCGTTGTAAATGAATGCCACGCCGCCCAAAATCAATCCGCCCGGCTGGTGGTTGCCGGGGATTATTTTGGCGGCGACCTTTCTTGGCGTTGCCGTCCTCGTTTATTTTTTCAACCCGGCCACCCATGCGTTTTATCCCGAATGCCAGTTTCACCGGCTCACGGGGCTGAACTGTCCCGGGTGCGGCATGACGCGGGCGGTGTATGCCCTGCTGCACGGCAATCTGACGGCGGCTTGGCGCGATAATGCGCTGCTCTTGGGCGGGTCCTTTTTTCTGGCGTTGCGCGCCGGCTGGTTCGGGTGGAACAAACTGCGCGGCCGGCGGAACGGGGAATTTTTCCCGGCAAAACATCTCTGGGTGCTGCTCGTGGTGGCGTTGGTTTTCACGGTGTTGCGGAATCTGCCGGCTTTCGCCTTCCTTTCGCCATGAGAATTGGCTTTTGCCCGGGCGGGCCGTCGTGTTCAATCAACAGGCTATGAGCAAGACACATCCCTTGACGACGACGACGTTTGACCTGCCGGGTTACCGCGTGGTGAAGTCGTTCGGCGTGGTGCGGGGCATCATGGTCCGCTCGCGCTCGGTGGTCGGCAACATGGGAGCCAGCATCCAGGCCATCTTCGGCGGAAATATCACGGTCTATACCAATCTTTGCGAGCAGGCCCGGGAGGACACGTTCAATCTCATGCTCACCCATGCGGGCGAACTGGGGGCCAACGCGGTGATTGGCGTGCGTTACGATGCCACGGAGATTGCTCCCGGCATCACGGAGGTGCTGTGCTACGGCACGGCGGTTTTCGTGGAGAAGGCGGACTGACGGGCGATGAAAGCGTTGAGCGCAGACAGTTTTCTGG
>JAJXXI010000551.1 GCA_021781185.1 bacterium | reverse complement strand
AAACGCCGGGGCGGGCAACTTCAAAAAGTCCAACGCATGCGAAATCCCACCGTTTATCTGGAAATGCGCGTGCTCGGGGCCATTGACATGGCCGAGGGCAAAACCATCCACGACCGCATCAAGGCCGTCAGTCAAATGACCTTCACCGACGAGGAGAGGCCCCGCCAGTTCACTTGGTTGCGCGCCTCGTGGTGGTTTAGCCCGCGAACAGCGTTGAGCGCGAACTGACTTTACTTCGAGCGCAGCGAGCCAGCTTTGTCTTTCGATGGACAACCGAATTATCAGGCGCGTTCGGATTGTCGGCGACTCACGACTTCACCTGGCTGCGTGTGGATCGAACGCCAAGTGACGCAGGAATTGTCGAGACGGATAGGACAGATACGACGAATGTGACCGGAAAAGCATCAAAATCCCAATTTGCGGGCTTGAAAATAAGAAACCGGCTTATTTTCGTTTTTTGGCCGTGAAAATAGCGAGCAAGGGGCAAAACCGGCAGGCGCAAAATTGGGACTTGACACCGTTTACAATGTAAACGAGAGTCTAGTCATGCCAACCATTGTGCAATCGTGTCGGATCGAAGAAACCGAGGCTGCCCTGCTAGCGCGCCAGGCGAAGCGTCGGCATCTGGAAGTCTCCACTCTGAGCAGTCTTTATCTGAAGGAAAAGGCGCTGGAAGAAGAATATCCTGGCATCGGCTTCCGGGATTCGGTTGGAGGCCGGGAAGCGTATGTGCTCGGCCATCGGGTAGCCGTGTGGGAAGTGGCGGACGTATATCAGGAAGCAAAGACCATCGCCAAGACGGCGGATCACTTCCGCTGGCCGCCGGCACTGGTGCGTTGCGCGCTGGCGTATGCCAAGGCGTTCGTCAAAGAAATCCGGCAACAACGTGCCGCCGAGGTCACCGCGTGAAACCGCGCCTGCTGGCGGATGAAAACTCGTCGCACCGGCTCGTGGCGGCGTGCCGTCAAATCTCGCCAGATTTTCCCATCATCCACATCTCCGACTGGCAGGAGGGCGCGTTCATGTCGGTGAAAGACCCGGCTCTGCTAATGACCTTGCGGGAGGAGGGAATGAGTCTTGTGGGGTTTGACCGAGCCAGCATACCGATGCACGCGGGCGAGTTGACCCGCGAAGGCTTAGGTCATGCGGGAGTGATTCTCTTTCGCCATTCCGTATCAGCGATTGCCTATGGCAAGCTGGCTCGGCTGCTCGTGGATCTGTGGCGTGAGGCCAAAGATTGGGAGTGGGCAGATCGCATCGAATATCTTCCGCGACCTTGAAGCGGCTTCCCATTTGTTGCGGCTCGCTGGCGCAAGTCGGCGAGCCGTTTCGTTTTTCCGCGCCGTCAGGGTCGGCAGATGAGTCAAGCGTCAGTCAAGTAATTGGTCAAGCGGCGTGCGGCTACCGTGCGGCTCAGACTGGATACTCGCGCCGCCGTGATGGCCGCACCCAGCCGGTAATGACGAGCCAGCGCCAGACGAATGGCTGCCACCACGGGAGACGCGGGGTGAACTGTGCTGGACGACCAAGCGCGTGCCAGAACTGCAACGGCTGGGTGACACGCCGGAAGTAAGCGCCGGAGATGCGCGACTGCAAGCGTAGCCAGTGGATGCGAACGTAACGTAGTAACTCTCTATGTGGTGTGTGTCATCACCAATCCGGAGCACAGGCCGCGTGCGCGCCAGATGCATCGCCGTCCATCTGCTCGGCCTGTGTGAAGGCTGACACCCCCACCCACATAGAGAGCTACGGAGTGGAGACACGGTGACGACGCTGCGCGGCCACGAATGTTGATTACCCGAAGTTTCGTCACACCATCATTGCCGGCGACGTTGCGGTTGCGAAAACCGTCAAGTGAAAATGTGACGGTCGTAGACGGATGCAGACGGATGGCGACCGACAACCGGCGGTTGTGGACGGTGGCACGTCATCGCGGCTGAAATCTGGTCGTGAAAACGCGTGCTACCGGGCGCGCGTGCAGGTGAACTCCGCACATCCTGATTACGATGCGAACGCTGCTGCGTGGTTGCGTGCGAGTGACGTCTTCGCCGGTGAAGATGCCGTGAAATCGGCTGGTAAACTGTATCTCCCAAAACTCGACTCCCCAAGTTCCGACGAATACAACGCCTATCGCTCTCGTGCGTCGTTCTTCAATGCCACGGCACGCATCGCCGATGGTTTCGTGGGGCTGATCTTCCGTCGTGAGCCGACGTTCAAAGTCCCCGATGACAACGCCGGTGTCGGCAATCCGGCATCGAGCAACCGGAGTTCTTCCTCCACTGCTTTTCGCAAAGCGGCGAGGCCGATGTCGCCAACTTCCACGTTCGTATGCAGCGGGATTCCGGTTTCTTGCTGGCCGAAGGGCCACGGCCAAAATCGGAGACGACGATTTGCCAGCGGCTGATTGAGGTCGAATGATTTTGTCGGGTCAGCCGGTATTACGGTGACTTCCCACAGCGAGGCCGAGGCTCGGTATTCAGGTCGGTGCTGATGACGATGAGCCATTCAAGCCCTTTGGCCTGGTGGTAGGTGCTTACGAAGATGGCATTGACCTGCGCATCCACAGCCATCTTCTGCGAATCTCAGTCCAGTCATCCATATTGTGATACAGGCTTCATGGTTATTGAAGATGCCGCACTTTTAAACCGTCCCGTCACACTCATGCCTCCCCTGCGCCGCACTTTTCGCCCGCCATTTACAACTGGCGGAGGCATTTGTTGTCTTGTGGCCGGCTGACCGCCTCTGCTATCCCTGTCTGTATAAATTATGGTGACTCAAGCACAAATAGCCAAGAAACTCGGAGTGTCCCGCCAACTGGTTACCTTCGCGCTCTCCGGCTACCCGCAAATTTCCAAGGAATCAAGCGAACGTATATTGGCGGCCGCTCGGGAAATGGGATACAAGCCCAACCCGTATGCCCGCGCCCTACGGAAAGGCCGCAGCGGGATTATCGGCCTTTGGATTCCGGATCAAATTTCAACCCATTACACGCATGTTGCCAGGGAATTAAACCGGCTGGTGAAGGCGGCGCGACATGAATTGATTGTCAGCGAAGTCAGCATTGCTGAAGAGCAGCAGATGCTTTCCCATGTGCCAATGGACGGGATTTTTGTGGTGGATGCACCCGAGCAGGCAGAGATTTATCAGAAATCATCTGCAGCCGCAAAAGTTCCGATTGTCAGCATAGGGGCTGATTGCAGTGACAAAACTGACGCCGTGCAGGTGGATCTGTTCGCGGGTGTTTTGGAGGTCATGGATCACCTGATCAATTCTGGGTTTCGCCGTATCGCGCATGCCACCTTTTTCCGGGAAGACTCGCAGCACTTGGGGCGTCGAGCTGGCTATGTCAAAGCGATGAACAAGGCGAAGTTGAAGCCAGAGTTCATTTATTATCCGCTCACAGATCAACAGCGCACGATCACGCGTCAATTGATCCAAGATTACATCCGGAGCAACGGTCGGCCCGACGCTATCTTTTGCCATTCAGACGACGTGGCGATGGGCATCTATCGCGGGCTATGCGACATCAAATTGCGTGTGCCGGAAGATGTGGTGCTGGTTGGATGCGACGGGATTCAGGATACTGAGTATCTCGAGTGTCAAATCACAACATTGGTGCAACCGGTTGCCGCCATGTGTGAGACAGCGTGGCAGTTTTTGATGCAACGGATGAAGCACCCTCCTGCGAAACTCCAAAAGGTGAAATTGAAACCCAAGCTGGTGGTTCGTGATTCCTCTGTGCGGGGGAATGGCCTCCCGGAGGTCCGGCCAGCCTGACAGACTCATTCTGACCACTTTGCTTAGAAAGCGCCACAACCTATATTTATCATGTGATAAATAGTTGTTGACAGCGCGCGGGTGTCGGGTTTAAGGTCGCGCAACTGGATGCGCAACCGCGATGAAAAAACAAGCCTGATGAATGGGAGCCGGATTTCCGTTCGCTGATATGCGATGATTCACCTCCTTCCGTTTACGCCGAAAACCTCGCACCCTTTATAAAATTAAAATCATGAAAACCGATCCAACTCAAACTCTCAAAATCGGTGCAATTCTGGCGGTGGTAATGTGTGGAGTCGTCGGCTCCGCCTGTGCTGGCACGTTTCAAACGATAACCATTGACGGCAACACATCTGACTGGGCGGGGATTGCGCCCGCCTACACGGACGAGGATGGGGTGAATAATCCAAATGGTGTGGATTTTCAGAATGTATATTTGGCCAATGACGCCAACTACCTTTTCATCCGTATTACGCTCATGCAGCCAGCCGATGCAATTACGCCGGGCAATACATACATCTGGCTTGATAACGACAATAATCCCGCCACGGGCTTTCAGCCTTTTGGGAATCCCAACTTTGGTTCCTCGCTGATGATCATTGGTGATCAGGCGTATCAGGAGGCGGGTGGCGGTTTCAACGAAGGAACGCTGACGGGTGCGACTGTTGCCTATGGAGCTGCGGCAATTCCTGGAACTGATTTTGAAT
>JAJXXI010000390.1 GCA_021781185.1 bacterium | reverse complement strand
TTGATGGCGGAAGCCGTGATGCCGCCGTTGATCCAATCGCTGACATGCAGGGCCGGCATCGGCTTGCCTTCCAGAGCGGCGTGCGCAGCGCGGACTTGCGGGTTGGTGTCCCAAGTCCAACTGTCGGAAAATTCGCCGGCGAAGGCGGGCAACATGCTCAAAACGAATGAACCAAAGGCGATGAGAAGTAGTTTCCTGACGCTCATATTGGAGGGATTATCACAACCTGCGGCGGCTGACAATGCGGAAAATGGTCGCGGTGCCACGCAGAGTGCATCTGGACGCGGTCCTTGACTGGGTGCGGCCTTGGTAGTGGCACAGGCATCCTGCCTGTGAATTGCGTCCACGTGGTCTGGCTGGCAGAACCACACAGGCAGGATGCCTGTGCCACTACCCTTCCGGCTGACGCCGGAACCGTTTCATCCCAAACTTCAGGACAGTGTCCAGATGCGCCCTGCCACGCAATGAACGGTTCGCCGCGTGGGAAAGAGGGTCGGCAACTTGTCCCGCAGGCGGTGCTGCCGTCCCGTTCCTCGGCCAGCGCGACCGGCTTGATGGTCGGCTGGGGGCGGAGAAACTGAGAAGGCAAATGCCATCATGCCGGACGGTCACGAAGGATAAGGCGCGGCCTCTGAACTGGGGCAAGGCGTTTAAAAGCTTTGATTTTCCCAGTCGCCAATTGCTTTCGTGTCTTTCGAGTGTTTTGTGGTTAAATTGTGCGGGTGCAGATTGCTGGCATGGAATTTCCAAACACGTTGATGGTCACCGAGCAGGCCATTGACATCTCCGGTTTTACCCCGCAGCAGAAGGCGTTTTATTTGCAGTGGTTTTTGGAAATCGTGAAGGTTTACCGCGCGGCGAAAAAGTCGCGCGTGGTGATCGGGATGGCCGGGCCGACCGGTGCCGGCAAATCAGTGGTGGCCGTGCTGTTCAAGGAACTCGCCAAACAAGCTGGCCTGCCATTCGCGTTCGAGTCCATCACCATTGACGCGTATCATTTCCCAAACCGCTTCCTGGCCGCGCATTTTACGGAGGGGGTGCCGTTGCAACAGGTGAAAGGCCGGTTTGACACCTATGCGGTCGCGGCCCTGGTCAAGGATCTGAACGCCTTCGCAGCGGGAGAAAGCGTCGGGTTCCAGGCGTATTCACGAATATTGCATGATCCGGTCCCGAATTGCATTCGTGTGGCGGCACCGGCGACCTTGCTGCTGGTGGAGGGGCTGTGGCTGCTGGCCGAACAAGGGGGATGGGCGCAGGTGAGAGCGCTCCTGGATTTTTGCTATTATATTGATTCGGACAAGGAACGGACCCGCGAGGCGGTGCTGAGACGGCACATGACCGGCGGCCGAACCCGCGAGTCGGCCACCCGGCATTACGCAGAAGTGGATGGCCGGAATTCCGATTTGGTGCTCCAGACCCGGCACAGGGCGGACAAGGTAATGCCGCCTTATTACCAAGTCGGGTGACCGGATTCTGGCTAGCGGACGCGGTCGGAGAAATATTGGGGTTCAACGCAAGCCGCACCGTTCAAATCAACGGAAGCATGTGTTGTATTCAGCCCGTTACCAGCTACCATGGAGATTGTGGAAAAATCAATCTTTCGTCGGTGGTTCAGTGTCGCTGCTCCATCCCCTGTTCAAGAAACCACCGAAGCCATGGCCGGGCGCGGCGTGGCGGAAGCCCAGTTTAAACTGGGCCTGAAATACGCCAGTGGCAAAGGGGCGGCGCTGGATTATGCGCAAGCCGAACACTGGTATCTCAAGGCGGCCGCCCAAAACCATGCGCTGGCGCAGTTCAATCTCGGGATGATGCACGCTAATGGCCAGGGCATGCCGCGCGATCCGGCGGAATCGCTCATTTGGATTCAAAGGGCCGCCGATCTGGGCGATGCCGGGGCACAGTATCGTCTGGGCATAAAGTATCAGCGTGCCATCCGGGATGGATTGCCCGAGCATGCTTCCCAAGCGCGGATTGATGCCTACCAATGGTTGCGGCTGGCTGCGGATCAAGGGTATCCCGAGGCGGAATCCATCTGTGAAATGGTAAATCTCGACATGACGCGCGAGGACGTGCTGGAAGGTCGTCGTCGCGTGACCGTCTTCAACGCGGACTGCAAACAGACCCTCCAGCCGGCCCAGGTCTGAGCGGCTTGTTCAGCCTTGCTCGCGTTGGCAGGGAATATCGCCACGAAGAAACTTGGGTCCGACAATCCAGGGGGAAAATCCAACTTCGGACAACTGCGGGTGATCCCTACGGCAACGGTTTCACCGGGCCGTTTTGGTTCTTGCCAAAATAGCGGAGCAGAGTTTTGAGCAGAACCGGTTCGCTGCCGGTGGGCACGGATTGATTCACGTCAATGTTGCCCTGCTAGGCCAGTTGAAAATTGCCCGCATGAGTCTTGGGATTGGTATAGAGATACAGCCGGATAAACTTGGTGGTGAAACGGAAGGTGACCACATGGTCCGGCACCTGGGCGGAATAGCTGCTCATCATCCCGACCTGCGAATCCCTTTGCGGAGTGAAGGGTGCCCCGACGGGTTGATCATCATGCCTGTAAACAATCTGCTGTTGTTGCTGGGTCGCCTCATCCAAGACAAACGCCAGCAAATAATCGGCCTGCGCGGGGGATGTCATCTTGAAGCCATCCTGCTGTAGAGTGGTGGTCAATAGCTGTTGCAATGCCTGGTCCTGAGCACTCGGATTGGGATGTTCCGTCAGGGCGATGGTGTCCGCCGCCGTCGGCGAAAAATCCGGATTCCGCCAGGTGTGAACCGAGGTGACCTGGGTGGCGCAACCTGCCGATAAAAATGCCAGCGTGGGAACCAACCCAAACCATGTCAGGACGCGAAAGGATTTCATTGTGGAAAATTTTAAGCGGTAACCGCCGGGTGGCCAGCCGGCCATCTGACGGAGAGGTTCAGCGGACCGTTCGTCAAACCGTTTTCCGCTCGGCGCGCTGTTGCTTGGCTTCTTTGGCGACTTCCAAGGCGGTCCAGAGACCGGAGCGGGTGATCAAGCCGATGGGGCAATCCGGGTTTTCGCGCGTCACCACCGGCAGATGGCCGACGTCCTTGGCGGCAAACCGTTTGAGAATGGTAAACAAATCCTCGTCCGGATAGGCGCGGAAGATTTCCGGCGACATGATTTCGCTGACTTTTGTGCTCTGCCGTTTTGACTCCGGCACCCGGTGGGAGGCCATCAAGGTGATGCGGCCGCAGAGCTTGTGTTCGGCCACCACGGGCAGGCCGCTGAGTCCATAATCGCCCATCAGTGCCATGGCATCAGCCACTGATGCCTGACTGTTGACGAACATGGGCAGGTGCGCCATGACGTCGCTGGTCTTCACGCGGCGCAGCACAATCGGCTCAAATTCATCCGCATGGAAAGGGGAATCGGTCCGGGCGGCAACCTGCGCCGGGAAAATCGTTTTCTTGCCCGAGAGAATGAACGCGGTGACGACCGCGAACATGGCCGGAGCCAGCAGTCCGTAGCCACCGGTCATTTCCGAGATCATGATGATGGTGGAAATCGGCGCCTTGGCCGCCGCCGCGAAGAAGGCCACCATGCCCACGATCGCAAAATTGCCCGGATGCGGTTCCACGTTCGGAAAGAAATAACTGGCCAGGCAACCAAAGGCACCGCCGAACATGCCGCCGGTCACCACGCTCGGGCCGAACGCACCGCCGGAATTTCCCGAGCCCAACGTGAGCGAGGCGCCGACGATTTCCGCAAAAGCAGCCAGCAGCAGGATCCCGCCAAAGCCCAGCGCCTGTCCATGCGGAATGGTCAGGAACACCGGGTTTTTGGCGATGGCAAACTGCGCCCAGCCGTAGCCGGTGCCGATCACGGACGGAATCACCAGCCCAATCAGGCCCGTGCAAAATCCGCCGATGGCCGCCGCCTGCCACAGCGGAAACCGTTTGAAAAAATGTTCAATCCGGAAGTAAATGCCGAACATGGACCGCGCCAGCAGGCCGCATCCGATCCCCAACAACGCAAACAGGAGCAGGGAGAGCGGATTGGTGAACTGCATCATTTCCGGCGGCGGATTGAAGATCGGCTGGAAGCCCGTGACCGCGCCGACAATCGTATAGCCCACCACGGAAGCGATCAACCCGGGCACCAGCGCCTCCACTTCAAAATCTTCCTTGTAGAAAATTTCCGCCCCGATGATGGCTCCGGCCAGCGGCGCTTTGAAAATGGCGGCAATGCCTGCGCCCAATCCCGCCGCCAGGGCGATGTTGCGTTCGCGCGCCGAGAGTTTCAGGAGCTTGGCGATGAAGGAGCCGGTCGAGGCGCCGATTTGGGCGATGGGACCTTCGCGACCCGAGGTCAGCCCGCCGCCAATGGTGATGGCCGAAGTGATCAGCTTGAAAATGGAGGTCCGGAATTTGACGGGTTCTCCGTTGTGAAAGGCCCGGATGGCGGCATTCGTGCCGATGCCCGCCGTTTCCGGCGCAAATTTCCAGACGAGGAATCCGCCCGCCAGACCGGC
>JAJXXI010000592.1 GCA_021781185.1 bacterium | reverse complement strand
GACGAACAGGCCGCGTTGGACGCCGGTTGCGACGGCTATCTGACCAAGCCGATTGACACCCGGAATTTCGTGGCCACAGTAACGCAATTTATTGCGGCCGCCAGCCGGCACCAAGCCAGCCATCAACCCCCATAAAATCATGCCAAACGAAACTCAAAACCAGCAGTCCACCACCCGCCAGCCGACGGCCCGCCAGGGATTCGTGCTGGTCGTGGATGACGAGGAACAAAACCGCAGCCTGCTGCGCGACCCTTTGGAAGCCCGCGGCTACGAAGTGGCGGAGGCCGAAAACGGATCGCAGGCGCTGGAGAAAATTGCCGCGCGACCGCCCGACGTGGTGCTGCTGGATGTGATGATGCCGCAAATGGACGGCTTCGAGGTCTGCCGCCGGCTGAAAACCGATTCGAAGACGGCACACATTCCCATTCTCATGGTGACCGCACTGGCGGATCGCAAGGAACGTTTGATGGGCATTGCGGTCGGGGCGAATGATTTTTTGAACAAGCCGGTGGACATCCAGGACGTGATCCTGCGGGTGGGGAACGCCGTTTATACCACGCAACTGCACGACCAGCTTCAGGCCGAACGGGAAAAGTCCGAGCAGTTGCTGTTAAACATTCTTCCGCAGCCCATCGCGGAACGGATGAAGCTGGGCGAGACGACCATCGCCGACAGTCATGCCGAGGTCACGGTGCTGGTGGCGGACCTGGTCGGTTTCACCAGCCTGTCAGCCCATATCAGCCCGGAACAGGTCGTCCAGTTGTTGAACGAGATGTTTTCCGCCTTTGACCTGCTGACGGACAAACACGGCCTGGAAAAAATCAAAACCATTGGCGACGCCTACATGGCGGCCGGCGGCCTCACGCTGCCCCGGCCGGATCATGTGGCCGCCGCCGCCGAACTCGCGCTGGACATGCAGCAGGAGGTTGCACGGCTCAACCAGGAGTATGGCACCTCCGTCCGGCTGCGGATTGGAATTTGCACCGGCCCGGTGGTGGCCGGGGTCATCGGACGCCGGAGATTTGCCTACGACCTCTGGGGCGAGACCGTAAACCTCGCCTGCCGCCTGGAATCAACGGGCGAGCCAGGAAGAATTCAAATCGCCGAATCCACGCATGAACAGGTGAAGGATAAATATCCGTTTAAGCCCAAGCACAGCGTTGACGCCAAAGGACACGATCATCTGTCGGCCTACTGGCTCGAAAAACGACCCGCCGCTCCTCTGCCGGCGATGCAGTAGGACAGGCGTCGCGTTGCCGGTGCCCGGCTCAATTAAACGCATCATTCCGGATCGGCTCCGGCGGCTCGAATTGAGGAAGGACCGAAATTGCCAGGTAGGGTAACACCCCATGGCAACCTTCTGTCAGACGGGTTAACCTCACCGTATGAGTCCCAATAACACCGCTCAAATTTGGAGGTAATTTATGTCACTGATTTCTCTCATCGTCACTTTGGTCGTCATCGGCGTCTTGCTCTGGCTGGTCAACACCTACATCCCGATGGACGGAAAAATAAAGAAAATCCTCAACATCGTCGTGGTGATCTGCGTTGTCATCTGGCTGCTGTATGCCTTTGGAATTATCAGCCATTCAGGTGACATCCGCGTCCCACGGGTTAATTAAGCCTGACGTCATGAACCCCCAGCTTGCCCCAAAGTCCGCCAAGCCGCGCACACATCAACGCGGCATCGGAAGAACCGCTTCGAGATCTTTTTCGTGGTCCATGACGATGAACCTGCCGCTGTTGAAGCAAACCCGCTGCTGGAGCGTCAGCGGCGGGCTGATGGATCTTTGGATGGATCCCAAAACATGAAGGCAAAAGTATTTGAAGTCATTCTTCACAAGCTGCCCTCGGGCAAATCGCCGGCGAGCGAACTGGAGGATCAGCTCAACACATTTCTGGCGGAGCGCCCGGGCATTAAAGTGGAGACCACGCACATGAACACCGTGGTCGCGCCAGCCGAACCGAATGCCATGCCCAGTTCGGAGGAGTCCTCCATCGTCATTTTCTTCACGGTGTTTTACGAGGGATCGGAACCGTGACCAACGCCCGTGGCCGGGTAACACCCCATGGCCACGCCGGAGCTTCGGTTTCATAATGACGGCAAAGAATTATACGCCATCACGAAACGAGGAACGCAACGGCCCAATAAATCGCCCAATCAATCTAGAACCATAAAACATACGCATCAACACGACAACGGACCGGATGTCGAATCGCAGCTCGCGAAAGTGCGCTTTGAATTCACCCATCCGACCGCCACCACCGTCTGCCTAGCCGGAACCTTCAACTACTGGCAGCCGCCCATTGCAAAACCGTTTCAAAACCAAGAAGACGAACTGCGCGGGGAAGATAAAGTCACAGAACCGGACAAACCAAATTGCCCGCCGAAAGGAATTTTATGTCATTGGGAACCATTTTATTAATCCTACTCATGCTGATGGTGTTCGGTGCCTGGCCGGGGTGGCGGCATAGCAAGAATTGGGGGTATTACCCCAGCGGCGGGCTGGGCCTGCTTCTGATCATTCTGATCATTCTGGTTTTACTGGGCAAAATTTGATTCACGCGGTCAACCCGGTCTCCACAAAGGCAAAATTATGTTAAGAAGCATCAAACAATTATGCGGAATCAAACTCGGGGCGTCGGATGGCGACATCGGCCATGTGAAAGATTTTTATTTCGACGATCAGAACTGGGCGGTGCGTTATGTGGTTGCGGACACCGGCTCGTGGCTGCCCAAGCAGCAGGTGCTACTCTCGCCCCACGCCTTCGGCACCCTCGTGTTGTCCGGCAAAGCCCTGCCGGTGAGCCTGACCCGGAAACAAATTGCGGGCAGCCCTGCCGTCGAGCAGCACCGGCCGGTGTCTCGTCAATACGAAGCAGAATATCACCGTTATTACGGCTGGCCTTACTATTGGGAGGGTGATGGCTTGTGGGGCGGCACGAGAAGCTTCCCGGTTTTGGAAGTGCCGGCAATATTTTCGCCCAACAGCCCGCCGGTGGCAGTCACCGCGAAACCGGACCGGGCGGAAGCACACCTGCGCAGCACGCAAGCGGTGGCTGGCTACCATCTCCAAGCCAGTGATGGCATCGCCGGCCATGTCTGCGATTTCCTGGTGAACAACCAGAGCTGGGCGATCGAGCAGATGGTCGTCAAAATCGGCCACCGGTTTACCGGCAAAGAGGTGTTGATCCCGGCCGGCAGCGTGAACCGGATCAGCTATGAGGAATCCACCGTGTTTGTCAAGCTGACCACGGCGGATGTCGAACAGAGTCCCGCACATGATCCGGTTGAGAACACAGCGATCGCTTGAACGCCACCGGCACTGCTTCCTTTATGAAACACCCAAAAACACCCCGGGATCAAAAGCCCGGCGGTGAGCCACGGTCAGCAGCGCGGAACGGGAACAGGGGGAAATGGATTTCAATTCCCTCACCGGATGAAGCGGCCCGACGCGCCTGCTTCAGTTGCGAGAACCGGCACCTGAAACCAATCCTTGACAAAGCTTATGAACAAACCCACCTCCAAATTCGCAGCCATCGTGCAAACGCCGGTTTATCCGCAAACCCTGCACCAATTTTGGCCGCTTAAAGCCACCGCCAGTCCAATGCCTCCCAAGCGGGACAACACTTTTCCCAAATCGCGCGATACGCGTGAGGATCGCGGCGCGCGAAAAATGAAAACGTCCCACAACAACCATTCATTTCACGCGCGGTAATCTTTGGCGTATGAACTCCAATCCACTCAAACAGGGTGCCTTGACAAAAAATTCCGCCGGCCTGGGCACGGTCACCCGTCGAATGGTGCGGGAGCGGGCGGTGGAACTCGCGCTCGTCAACGGCCGATCGGCTCAGCAAGTCTTGAAAGCCGACTGGGAGCAGGCCAAATGGGAATTGACCGGCGATCCCAACATCTCCCCGAATGAGGCCGCGCTGGAAGCCGCACCCGAATCCGAACGCTGGGATCCGGTGCATGGCTCGACCGGCGGCAAAACACCAGCCGCCCCCGGCACCGATGAGGATGAAGAGGGGCGTAGCGACAATGAGCAACTGGTGGACGAAGGCATGGCCGGCGCGGAACAAGATCAGGCCCGCCAAGCCGCCCGCGCCGCCGCCCGGAAGAATTTATGAATTCCCCCAATCCAGATTGTCGAGCCTCCCGGTCAATCCGGGGCCATCGAATCACCGGCATCGGATGCTGAATGGCAATTACTTTACACGCTCATCGCCCAACAGTCGTTTTACATGGTGCTTATAGGTTTCCCAAGCGCAACTCGGTGACGCTGATCCGGTCGGTCGCAGTCCTTTAAAACTCAAACCAGAACTTGACGCTTTGGAAAAGATTCTCTATCGTCACGTCCCCCTTCGCGGGGGTGTAGCTCAATTGGTTAGAGCGCTGCCCTGTCACGGCAGAGGTTACGGGTTCGAGCCCCGCCACTCCCGCCATTTTCGTTTACGTGCCCCATTGTGGCAAACAGAACTTCGGCGTCCAGAA
>JAJXXI010000648.1 GCA_021781185.1 bacterium | reverse complement strand
GCCGGGCGAACTGCCGGGCTGGCGGTATTTTTGTTTCCAGCCAAACTTTTCCGCGCCCAATTTGTATTCTCGCTGGCGGATGGGATTGGGATCGTTCTTCAGCCGCAATTCCAGCGGATCCATGCCGAGTTTCACGGCCAGATCATCCATCGCGGATTCCATGCCGAACGAGGCCGGCGGATTGCCGGGCGCGCGGAAGGCACGCGAAGAACCAGCGTTGACCGCCACCGCGCTTTGTTTCACGCGCGAGCTGCCAACCTGGTAAAGGTAGGGCGCGGGAATACTGGCTCCACCGCCGCCACCGCCCTGGTTGCCGCCGGCACCAATGCCGGCCGTGCCGTAATTGTCCATTTCAAACGCCAGCAACGTGCCGTCCGCCGCCGCGCCCAGTTTGATTTTTTGAAAGCTGGAAGGCCGGTTGCCCACGGCCAGGGCCTGATCAAACCGCGTGAGCATCAGGCGCACCGGCACCTTGGCTTCGCGGGAAAGTTTGGCGGCCAACACCCCTTCCACACCTGCGCCGAATTTTGCGCCAAAGCCGCCGCCCATGTAATCGGTGATCACCCGCACCTTGCTGTGTTCCAAGCGCAGACTGCCGGCCAGGCCGTCGCGCACGCTGGAAATGCCTTGCGTGGAAGCCCACGCAGTAACGCCGTCATCGGTCCAGGAAACCGTGCTGCCGTGCGTTTCCATCGGATTGTGAATCTGCACCGGCGTATGATAGAAACCTTCAACCACCGCCGCGCACCGGCTGAAAGCGGTGTCCACCTCGCCGCGTTCATGCGGTTTGGATTCGACATAGTTTGGCGACTTTTCCCAAACGCGCGGCGCGTCCGGTTTCTTGGCGTCGTTTTCCCGCACCACAAACGGCTGTTCTTCTGCCTCGACTTCAATCGCACGCAAAGCATCCTGACAAGCCTGCTTGCTGACACCCGCAACCGCCGCAATCTCCTCGCCGTAGTAACGAATTGTGAATGGAAGATCACGAACCACCACGGCAGCCTTGACGCCGGGAATTTTGAGCGCCTTGCCGAGATTGACGTTGGTGATTTTCGCTGCGGGCCATTTCGAGCGGAGAATCATGCCGTAAAGCCAGCCGTCCGCCTGGATGTCCGAGGAATAACGCGCCCGACCGGTCACTTTCACCGGCCCGTCAATCCGCGTCCGGGGATGACTGATGTATTTGGTTTCTGCGGGCCAGCTAGGCATGGTTGACAACCTCCGTTTTGGCCGCGTGTTCAATACCCGCCGCTGTGAGCGCGGCCTGCACTATATGCGGGTGGCAACCACAGCGGCAAAGATTCCCCGCGCAGGCGTGTTTCACATCCTCGGCGGTTGGATGCGGGTTCCGATTAAGCAATGCGGTTACGCTCATGACAAAACCAGGCGTGCAATAGCCGCATTGCAACGCGTCCTTTTCAATGAACGCCTGCTGGACCTTGCTCAATTTGCCGTCCTGCGCCACTCCCTCAATGGTGGTGATCTCCACGCCTTGCGCTTCAATGGCAAGCTTTTGGCATGAGTAAACCGGCAGGTCATTGATTAAAACTGTGCAGGCACCGCACGAGGCGCGATCGCAGCCTTCCTTTGGACCGGTGTGGCTGGAATAATTCCGCAACGCGTCCAGCAGCGTGACGCGGGGCTCGATCAGGAGCCTGAGTTGTTCGCCGTTGACCTTGAGGGTCACCGGAACAGCATTCGGGCCGACTACCTTTTCGATATTAACCTTTTCGAGTTCGGCCGCAACGCTGGTGACCTGCGCCGTGGCGGCTGTGGCAGCCGCCGTGCCAAGACTCTTGAGAAAAGTGCGCCTTGAATGAGCACCAAATGTTTCTGGTTCGGAATTTTTCATGCGTCAGCGGAACTGCAACCGTATGTAATCCTCCGGCGTATCCAAGTCAAGCCGGAGACCCGGGTCGTTTATCTCACATTGGACGCACGAAGACCTCATAAGTTTCAAAAAATCTTTCAGCGTGGCCGCACGGGTCGTTTTTAACTCGTCAACAGCCGCGCGCGGCAGGATCACCGGATGCCCCAGCCGGCCGGCCGACACCGGCTGACAAATATTCTCCGGGTGTTGTGCCTGCGCGGCCAGCAACTGCCGCAGCGACTCGATCAGAAGATGCGGCTGGTCCCCCAGCACGATCGCCCAGCCGGATAGCTCCGTTCGCCAGCCGGGCCAGTTCGCCGCGCTCACAATGGAGCTGAACATGCCCCGCTCCGGTTGCGGATTTTCAATGCGATCTGCCGCCGGCAACTGCAACCGGTTCAGTTCTGCAGCGAGAGCCGCATCGTTCGGTCGCATTACGACCACAATTTGTGATGCACCCAGCTCGCGCCAGGTGGAAATAATCCGGCCGATGACCGTGGTGTCGTGCCAGGGCAGTAGCAGTTTTGGTTTTCCCATCCGTCTGGACGCGCCGGCCCCGAGGATGATGGTGCCAATTGCAGAGTTGTGGTTTGTGCCGCTCACGAACTTGGCGGCAATTTGAATGGTCGGTGAAAAATATTCACCGCTTCACCCCTGCCGATTCCGCCCGTTTTTGAATGAGTTGGGCAACGACGCTTACCGCAATTTCATTCGTGCCCACCGCCGCGATGTCCAAACCAACGGGGCACGCAATGCGGTCAAATTGTTCCGGCGTGGCGAGGTTCTGTTTCAGGAATTGTTCCCGCATGATGCGCGCCTTGCGACGGCTGCCGATCATGCCAAGAAAAGTGAACGGAAACCGAATCCATTCGGACAGCACTAGCGCGTCGTGCTGATGACCGCGAGTCACCACGAGTCCGAATGCCGGTGCAGTCGGTGGCGGCATTTTCAACAGCTCATGCCACCCGCCAACGTGCAGCTTGGTAACTGCTGGAAAGAAATAATGATTGGCCAACTCGACCCGGTCGTCAAAAACAGTCACGGCAAAATCCAGTTGCAACGCCAGCGGGGCAATGGCCTGCGCGACATGACCGGAACCGGCAATCCAGAGTTCCACCGGTGGCGACACGGTCTCCTGATACAGCCAATCGCCGCTGTCGTCAGCCTCAGTTCGCGCGATGGAAAAATCCGTTTTCACACCCCAGCGGATGGGCGCAGTGGCATTGGCGAGTTCGCGCCAGAGTTCGCCAGCCTGCGCGGCGTGTGGCAATATCAGGCCATTGACGCTGCCGCCGCAAATGAGGCCGTCGTCCCAGCCGAAGTCGTGGTCGAGCACCATTGCAAATTCCGCCGGCCGGCCGGTTTTCAGTGCCGATAGCGCGCGGGACTGCACCTCGGCTTCGAGACAACCGCCGCCCAGCGTGCCGGTGATTTTGCCGTCGCCGAAAAAAATCGCCTTGGCTCCAATGCGCTGCGGGCTGGAACCTTTCGTTCCGGCTATGACCGCCAGCGCGAACGGACGATCAGAGGCACCGGCAAGCTGTTCGTGGAAACGCGACATACTTAAGTTTTAGCGTGGTATTTCAATGGTTTCAACCGGAAACCTGCAACCATGAATGCGTGGAGGTGAGCAGGCAAAGTAGAAGGAGGCACCACGACCGGCGTGGACATGGAAATTTTCTTGTTCAACCGTGCCATTTTCAGGATGGGTGATTTTGCGGGCTGGCGGGTGGTGGCGGGAGCGAATGCTGAGAAAGCGCTTGTGAAATGGGCATTTTCTCAAAAGGCGTGAGGCTCAAAATCTGTAAAAAAGTGATTGGCGTAATGGAAAGGATTTAAAGTTTGGCATAGAGGGATCGCAACTGGAGCAGGGCTTGTTGGAGTGAGGTTTGTTGTCGCCAATGAACCCGCAACCCGCGGATGAGTTTGAACGTGGCCTGGGTGAATCGCTGGAGAGTTTTGTAAATCAAGGGAAGCGTCTGGCCGGTTTTCGCCAGCTCGGTTTCCTTTTGTTTCAGTCGTTTTTGGCGGTGCTGGATTTCCGCCGTGTTTTCCAACCCTTGTTGCTGGTGCCCATCTTGCAGGAGCAACAGCAGGTTGTGGACGATGGCTACAAAATGCGCCTGCATCTCCTTGGCGGTGGTCGTGGTCGCCCAGGATTTTTTCTCCTGCAACTTGCTCTTGGTTTCGTCAAACACCCTCTCGATTTCCCAGCGGGTTTTGTAGAGCAATGCCAGCAATCCTGGTTCGAGCGTCATTTCGGAGGTGAGATAAACATAAACCTGGTTGTCGCACAGATTGCAGAAGGTGATTTCCCGCACCTGAAGACCGCGCCGGCAGCGCCGCTTCAGCGGCGGCTTCCTCGCGCGTCACGCCCGGTTCCAGATCCAGCAGCGCCAGTTGCGTGTCGGAAAGCTGTTCGGACTTGGTGCCGTATTGTTTCAGGCGCAGGAGCCGGACCGCCTCTTTCAACAGCTTGACTTCCAGCGCCGGCCGGACGCGTTCCGCCTCGGCTTCGGCTTGGTGCCTGTCTGAAAAAAGAAAAGCGTGAAAAACGCTTGATTTGACTGGCTATTTTTGCGGCTTTCATTCGCGGTAGCGCAATTGAGGCGATGAAAATCGCTACTTACG
>JAJXXI010000285.1 GCA_021781185.1 bacterium | reverse complement strand
TATGCCAACAAAGTCGCCACCGAGGTGAATACGATCACATGCGAGGCGGAACGCGTCCCCATTTTCCGACGCTGCTCCGGGGGCGGCACCGTCGTCCAAATGCCCGGCGGATTGAACTACGCCTTAATCCTGCGCATCACCGAAACCGGCCCGACCCGAAGCATCACCGCCGCCAACCAGTTCATCATGGAGAAAAATCGCGCCGCCATCGCGACCCTTTTCTCCGGTTGCCAGACGCCGGAGGCCATTCCTGCAATTTTTGTCCGCGGCCACACTGATCTTTGTCTTGGCGATTTAAAATTTGCCGGCAACTCACAGCGCCGACGCAAAAACTTTCTGCTGTTTCACGGAACCCTGTTGCTGGATTGCGACCTGACGCTCGTCAGCAAACTGTTGCGCATGCCCTCGCTCCAGCCTGATTACCGGACTGGCCGGGCCCATGCCGACTTCGTCGCCAACCTAAACCTGCCGGCCAACCAGGTAAAATCGGCACTGGCAAAAGCATGGAATGCAAACGCCATCTCAGCAAACTTGCCGCTGGAAGAAATTCAAAAACGCGCTCGGGAAAAATATTCAGCCCGCGACTGGAACTTCCGGTTTTAGCAACCCGCCTTGCCCAATCTGTATTGTGGCCAGATTTGGACGATCAAACCAGACAATGTGCGGAGCCTTGACAAACAAAGCAATCGCGCCACGTTCGCTTCCAAGAGAATGGTCGAGGACCGCCAGCGGCTCGGGCTGGCGCGGCAAAATCAGATTTATCGCGAACTCAAACCTGACTGGCTCGTGTTGCGTCCCGATGAGGTTAAAATGGGAACTTATGTGGATACCAAAGGCCTGCATAAAGACTACGAGCCGGTCCGGGTGTTTGATGCCAGCGATAAAGTTGCGGCCGGCGGATGGTTGCCCGGGCGACCTTACTTGCTATTTGACCAGACTTTCGTGGTTTTTCACCGCAAACCCGACGCGGATTGAGTGAAGCGGTAAAACCGGACATCCATCGGTGACCGATAGCAAACGGTTGAACCTGATTTTGTGTCGGCGGAAATTACCATGGAAACCACTTCCGCCCCGGCCAGATCCTGCCGCCAGCTGGAACCCGCCAGCGCCGCGAACGCTTTCGTGTCGGCAATCAGCGGCGACAACAAAAACCCGCCGGATGCCTGACCGGGAACCAGACGAAAGCTCTGCTGCGAGCGGTTTTTTAGAATCACTGTGAGGCGCAACTCCGGCGGCTTGTAAAACAATAGCGCCATCCTCCCCACCACGGATTTATTTATCTCAATTTCCGCCCAAAGCGGGTTGTTACTCATCGCCGGCACCGCGACCGGTTCGCCAAACCGTGCCGAAAGGGTCTGGAGTGGAATCATCTGAAAACTTCGCGGGTTGGCCGAGCGCGAAAGCAGCAGAAATCCCCCCTGTTTGCCCACCAGGCTTTTGGGATCATAACGCGTCAGTAACACCGGCCAGGACAGCCCGTCATCCAGCGACGGAAACCGATCATCAATGGTTTGGACCGCAAACAATAGATTGTCAGGGGCGCGCGCACTTCGCAAATACGAGGCATTGAGCCGCGCCAAGGCGGGCGTATAAGCCGAGTAGCTTTGCATGACTGGCCGCGGCGCATACGCCAACCCATTGGCGAACAAGATGGTTTGACCATACGAATAAAGGTCAACCCGCCCCGGGATGGGAGGCAGCGGAAAATCGCGGCGTCCGTCTGTCAGTTTTTCCTCGTAAGTGCTGCGCAGATCACCGGTGACAGAAGCAGCCACGGGCGCAAACAGACTATGAAGGCTGAAAGATTCCACCAATTGCTTGCCGAGCCCTTCGCCGGGAAGCCAACAATTAAAGACGACCGCCGCATACACCAGCGTGAGCACCAACCCGCCCGCCGCCGCTTGCCTTGTGATTTTTGTTGCCGTTTGCGCCAGCGCCAGGCCCACCAGCGCTATGAGCACCAACGCCATGGCAGCGGTGGATGCGTGCTGCCACCCATTGCGAACGAACCCCAGCTTGAAGACAATGAATAAAATCATTGCCAGCCCCGCCAACGGCAGCACGCCGGCCTTTTGATGTCGCAACCAGACCAGCCGTCCGATGAGCGCCCCGATCAGCCCGGCGGTCAGCAAAAAACCGATGGCATCCCGAAATTCCGTCGGACCCGCCAGCATCATCGCTTCGGTATAACCGCTGGTGATTTGCCAGGAGTTGGACAGGAACGGCAGCAACAAGCGAACCTGCTGCCCGGCCGCGAACCAAAAAAACAAAAGACCCGCCCCCCACACCGGCACGATCCACGGAAACCGCCGTTGCCGGAAAAGGTTGTCCGCCGCGATCATCCCGACAATCACGACGCTTTCCGTCAGGCCGGTGAATTTGACCAGGCTCATCCAGCCCAGTGAAATGGTCAGCGCAGCTTGCAGCAGACTGAACGCACCTTCCTCGACAAAAAAATGCAGCCCCAGCAGCAACACGCCCCAAGCCACCAGCCGGTTGTTAAAATCCTCTCCCGCTGGAATCGTGGCTGCGGCGGTGAATCCAACCAGCCAGATCACCGATGGCCATTCATTTTTGAAAAAGTGCCGGGCCAGGCGCCAGCTCGCCCCGAGAAATACCAGCGACAAAACTGTCCACGACATCACGGCGATCAGATAGGTTGGCGGATAATAACCACGCGCCAAAAAACCCCAGGGACCGTAGGTAAAAACCACCGCTGTCCCAAATTGCCAGTGTTCTGAAAAAGCCAGATGCAGCGCCTGCGTCCAGGCATCGTCCAGCCCGTCGGACTTCGGATAATCACCAACTGTGGCGCAGGGAATAAACCGGGAGAACACATACAGGAGGACACCCGCCCAAATCAAAAAGCGAAACACCGCCGTCCATTCAATGTCCTTTTTGGAAAAAATCACACTCAGACTTTGACCCGGATCGTGCTGGCGAGCGCGATTTCAACCCCGGCCTTCCGGCGAAACCTAAAGTCGTTCCGCCAGCGCGGCCTGGCTCTCGGCAAAGACCTTTTCGTGCAGCGAATTACCGTGGGCGTCAATCGTCACCACCGCCGGAAAACCCACCACTTCCAGTTCCCAGATGGCTTCCGGCGAGCCGAATTCGTCCTTGAAATACACGTTGCGGACTTTTTTGATGCACTCGGCCAGCACCTGCGCCGCGCCGCCGATGGCGTGCAGATACACGCAACCATATTCTTTGCAGGCCGCCTGCGTTTTCGGCCCCATGCCGCCCTTGCCGATGACGCCGCGCAGTCCGAAGTCGCGAATCACCTGCCACTGATAAGGCTCTTCGCGGATGGAGGTCGTCGGGCCCGCAGCGGTGCAGACGTAGGTGCCGTCCGCCTGCGGCATCATCACCGGGCCGCAGTGATAAATGATGCCGTCCTTCAGGCTGACACCCGGCGGCAGCTTGCCACCATCGTGCAGATACTTGTGAACCGCGTCGCGCCCAGTGAACACCGTGCCGGAAATCAACACCTCGTCGCCAACTTTAAGCGCGCGAATTTTGTCTTCGGTGAAAGGAAAAGAAAGTTTCGTCATAACAATTCAGCGATGTGCCAACAAAGTCGCACTAAGCTCCGGCTTGGAAAAGCTAAAAATCATTTCAACAGCGCCTCGGCATGCTTCCGCGCGGCATCGCTCTGGCCACCCAGCATCCGTGCCAGCTCCGTGACGCGGGATTTTCTGTCCAGCAGCGTAATCTCGGAAATCGTCCGGCCGTTCTTCACCTGCTTGGTCACGACGTAATGCGCATCCGCCGGCGCCGCCACCTGTGGCAGATGCGTGATGCAAAAGACCTGACGTTTCGCGGCGATCTGCTTCATCTTTTCGCCCACCGCATTGGCGGTCTCGCCGCCGACATTGGCGTCCACCTCGTCGAAAACAAGCACCGGAATTTCGTCCTCCGCCGCCAGCACGGTTTTCAGGGCCAACATCACCCGCGCCATTTCCCCGGACGACGCAATCGCCCGCAGCGGCTTGGCCGGCTCGCCCGGATTGGGCGCGAATTGAAATTCGATTTCGTCGAAGCCCGTTGATTTGATGGTGGCAGCCGACGTGAGGAGGCTCTGACTTTCCTTCAATTTGAGCCTCGTCACCTCGTCTCCTGCAAAACCAGTCTTAATCGCCACGTCAAACTTGCTTTGCTTGAAGCCCAAATCTCCAAGCTGTTTGCCGACCGCTTTCGCCAGTGGCGGAATCATTTTTTTGCGCGCGGTGGAAAGTTTTTTCCCGGCGGCCAGGATTTCCCCATCCAGTTTTTCCAGCGCCGCGTTCAGCCGCGCGAGTTCGGCATCGCGACTTTCGAGCGATTGCAACTTTTGCTTCGCCTCGGCCCCGAACGCGATGACCTCGGCGAGCGTCGCGCCGTATTTGCGTTTGAGCGAGTGGAGCAGATTCAGGCGTTCCTCCAGTTCCACCAGGCGCGCGGGGTCAACGTCCACCTTGTCCGCGTAGCGCGAAAGCTCGGTTTGCAGTTCACGCAGCGTCTCGCCG
>JAJXXI010000128.1 GCA_021781185.1 bacterium | reverse complement strand
GCGAGTGCGGCGGCGATGGTGATGAATATTCGGCTGATTTTCATGGCTTTGTTTTGTTTCAGTTAAAGGGCCGGCAGGCCGTGCGGCCTGCCAGCGCATTGTTTGCTCCAGCGGCTTAGTAAACGCGGGTGCTCTCTTCTGCGGTGGTTTCATTGGGGATGCCGTCCGACGTGCGGATGAAGGTCACGCGTGAATCGCCCACTTTCACGCCCTTGCCGACCACGCTGTATTCAAACGCCTGTTTCGGCGCCAAGCGCGGATACGCCGGGAATGTCACGGTCTTGCCATCCACCACGCCGCCATTCGAGGCGTTTACCGGATCAATTTCGGCGGGGAATTTCACCACGACCTTGATGTTGGTGTCGTCGGCCGTGCCCTGGTTTGTCACCTTGACGGTGTAAGTAGTGGTTTCGCCCAATTCGATCGGGTCGGGATTGTCCGCTTTTTCAAGCAACAAGGCCGATACGCCGACGATTCTGGTTTCACAGGAGGTGGATGCCTGCTCAGCACAGGTGTCTTTGGCCGTCGCGTTGAACGTAAACGTGCCGGCGCTCGCGCTGGTAAAGGTCATGCCAAGTTCTTTCGACGCTTTCATTGGCAAGGCCCCCAAATCCCAAACGAGGTTGTCGCCGGACGCATGACCGCCAGCCGTGGCGGATTTGAAAGTCAAACCGGACGGCACCGGCATAATGACTTGCGTCCCGGTCGTGTCCGTGTCGCCGGTATTGGCAACAGTGAGGGCAACATCAAATGTGCGACCGATGAATTGCTGCTCGCGTGCCTGGCAGGTGATGGCCAGCACGGGTTGATGCACGACCGTTGAGGCTGTGGCCTTGGCGTTGACGCCCTGATCGGACGTCACGTCGGCCGTGTTGACATATTTGCCGGGACTGGAGGCCTTGGCATCAAACTTGAATTCCTTGCTTTCGCCGGGGGCGAGACTGCCGGCGTCAAACACCAAGCTGGCATTGTTGACGCTCGTCAAACCGGAAGGCAGGGTGTCAGTCACTTTGACGGTGGTCAACTTACTGCTGCCGATGTTCTTGACGACCAAAGTCACCGGAATCGGGTCGCAAATACACACTTCGTTGGGTTCGGTCTTGGTCAACTGGATGGCGGGATTCACAATTCGTGTCTCGGCGCAGACGCGCGGATCGGCCGAGACGGTGGCGCAATTGACGAGGATGCCCTCCTTGGTGGCTTTCAGCCAGATTTTGGCGTTGATGGTCTGGCCGGCGTCCATTTCCCCGATGTTCCAGACCAACTGATTTCCGTCAACTGTCGCAGCCGGCTCGCTGCGGACATAGGTTGCACCGTCCGGGACATTATCCCGAACGACGACATTGGCGGCGCAACCCTGGGCGGTCAGGCTCAGACTCGCAGTGAATTCACCATTGAGCGTCGCTTCGGCCGGCATGGCCTTGGTCATGCGAATCAACCCCCAGGTCGGATCGGCGCAGCTCACTTTGGCTGCCGCTGCCGGTTCTGGTGCCGGTGCCGGCTCGGTGGCCGACCAGTTGGTTGGTTGTGCCTTCTGTCGTTGCTGTTGCTGCTGGGTTGTGCAACCCGTCCACGCAATGGCCAGGGCACAACCCAAGGCTGATGCCAGCCAGATTTTTTTCCTGGTTGCGCTCTTGTTTCGTAAACAGAGCGGAATGTTTGTTTTATTTTTCATGGTCGTTCCTGTTGTTTGTATGCGTATGGTTGCCGGTATAATGTTCGTTTATGCCGTCTTTTGGTTGGCCAGATTGTGTTTCGCGGAATCCGGCGCATCTGCTTGCGCCCCTCCGCCAGCAATCGCTACGCGGATGGCAAATAAAAAGTAAAACTGGCGGCAATGGCGGATGATTTTCACGGGCTGCCTTCCGGGGCTTGATCGGGCGAAACCGCCGGCGACACATACGTGTTGCCGGCAAGCACGGTCTCCACAGCCGGCAACAAATCGGTTCCGATCGCGCTGATGAGCACATAGCCGTGCGCTCCCGCCGCCAGGACGGCGCGGGCAATCGAGACATCCTCGTGCTGGCCGAGAGCAACCATTTTCACACCCGGGCAACGGACCTGGAGGTTGTGCAACAGTTTGAAGCCATCGTTGCCGGAAAGGGAAAGGTCGAGCACCACCAAGGCGGGCTGAATCCGCCCGGCGCCTTCGAACAGGGAGTTGGCATCCGCCACCATCAGGACCGCATCGAAGGCAGTTTCCAGCAGTCCGCGAATGCCATCGCTCAACCCATGATGTCGGTCGGCCAATAGCACGCATTTTACAATGGGATTGCACATTCATGTCCTTTAATCCGCCGTTCAGCCCCAGCTCCTCCGGGCTGTTGCGGACAGGTGCCGAGCACAATCAGAATCCTAAAGGACAAACCTGGGCCTGTAACCTCGTATGAATACGGGGTTCGGTGGTAAATTAATACGAGGCTGAATTGGTTGAATTGGTTGCTCATCACCAATTTTTGCCGCGCCCAAGACAACTCTGTTCCGATGTTTTTTAATGTTTAACCGGCGGATTTCTGGCATGATTGAGATTGGGTTGGGACAGTTCGTTGAGACTGCATGCCATTCAACATCTTCCATAACGTCCGGCACCGCTGGCGCGGAGCTGGTGGGCAGCCAGCCCGGCGGTTGGTAGCTGGCAGGGCAACACGGATGGCCAGATCCAAAGTTTTAAAAAAGCAGGGGCAATACTGGAACATGAATGCCACCGCATTGAATTTCGTCCTGCTGCCGGAGCACTGGCAGACGCATGGGTTGCGGGCGTTGATGGAACTTGTGCTGCTGGCCGGCCTCGCGGTGCTCATCCTGCTGATCCTTCACACGCGCCGCCACCACGCCCGTGAAAAGCTTCAAGCGCGTCAGCAGGCGGAACAGGCATTGAACACAGAGCACGCGTCCCGGCTGCAGGCGGAACAGTCTTCCTCCAGCCTGAGCCAGCGCCTGCTCACGGCCCATGAGGATGAGCGGCGACATCTGGCACGAGAGCTGCATGACGACCTGACGCAACGGCTGGCGCGCCTGGCGATTGATGCCGCGCAGGCCGAGCGCGGGAAGCCGGCCGCGCCGGACAGCGGCACGTGGCGGCACATGCGCGAGGAACTGGTGAAGCTGTGCAAGGACGTTCACGGTCTGGCTCACAGCCTTCATCCCGCCGTGCTCGACGAGCTGGGCCTGGCTGAAGCCATCCGCGCCGAGTGCGCCCGGTTCACCCGGCTCTACGCCGTTCCCGTGAAAGTGCGAACGCACAATCTTCCGGGCAAAATCTTTGCGCCGGCTGCCCTCTGCCTCTTTCGAATTACTCAAGAGTCGCTGCGCAACGTGGGCCGCCACGCTCAGGCCACGGACGTGGAGGTTTCACTGGCCATGACGGATGACGGGTTGCAACTGTCCGTGCATGACAACGGGATCGGCTTCAATCCTGAACAAACGCGGGAGCACGCCAGCCTAGGCATCGCAAGCGTGAAAGAACGGATCAAACTCGTGAGTGGCAAACTGGAGATTGAGAGCCAGCCCGGTTGCGGGACAACCGTCCTGACCTGGGTGCCGTTGAAGGAGGCTTTAAAAACATGAGACGTCCGCGCGTATTGCTTGCCGACGACCACCGCATGATGTGCGAGGGGTTGAAGAGCATACTCACTGCGGAATTCGAACTGGTTGCGATCGTCGAGGACGGCCGGGCGTTGATCGAAGCGGCAAAGAAATTCCGGCCGGAGGTGATCGTCACCGATATCACCATGCCGGAGCTCAACGGTATTGACGCGTTGGTTCAATTAAAAAGGGACAACCCTTTCGTTCGCGTGGTGATCCTCACCATGCATGAGGACGTGGTCTTTGCCCGGCGAGCGATTGAAGCGGGCGCTTTGGGTTATGTGTTGAAACATTCAGCCACCGTAGAATTGGTAATGGCCGTCCACGCGGCCTTGGGCGGCCGGACGTTCATTACGCCGGCGCTTGCCGGGGAAGTCCTTGATTCGATGCGGCAGGATCAATCCCATGTCACGGATCCGGTCGTCGCGCTCACGCCCAGACAGCGGGAAATTTTGCAACTGGTGGCTGAAGGCCGTTCCGCCAAGGAAATTGCCGCGACGCTGGGCATCTCCTACCGCACGGTGGAATAACACAAATACGAAATGATGCAGGCGCTGCACATCGAGCACAATGCCGGGCTGATTCATTTCGCCATCAAGCATGGTCTGGTGAATCTATGACGTGGCTGGGCCGCATTCCGGGAGATGCGCCTTCGATCTTGAACAGGTGTTCCAGGCGGGTGCGAATAAACCAACATGGTTTCCTCCTGGCGGCATGGCTGGTTTGCGGGCTGTTGTTGTCGGGCTGCGCGAGCCGTCCGTGGACAGGTCCGCAAGCGCAAATGCAGAGCGCGGCTCTGAACCGGCGGCTGTGCCAGCTCGGCGACGAGGTGGATCCTGAAGAGTCCGCGCGTCTGGCCAGGACAGCCGTGAAGCAATCTGCGGTCCTGGCGAAGCAGTATCGCGCGGTGCGACCGGCCTGGCTGGGG
>JAJXXI010000119.1 GCA_021781185.1 bacterium | reverse complement strand
GCCGGGTGGCCACCCGGCGCTGGCTGCCGTTTTCGCTCGTGCCCATCCGCCGCTTCTTGCATTGTTTGCGCGGCACTTTAAGACCTTCCTCACGCCAGGGCCGTTGCACCCGTTTGGGGTTCACGCGCAGCCCTTCCTGACGGAATTGGCCACAGGCCGTCCGATACCCGGCGCGCGATCGCTGCCGACTGAACTCGTTGAGTCGTTCGCGCAAACGATCTTCCTCCGCGTCCGGCTTGGGCGTATGCCGCTGGGTGGCACGCGGTTGTCCGGCGGCGACTTCAGGAAGGAAAATTTGACGAGGCATTGAAACTGTTTCAGATCGCCCGCCGGTCCGTGCCCGAATACACCTCATTGCACTTGGAATTTACATGTCTCGTGCTGGAGTGCCGGGCAAGGCTCCAAGGCGGGTTGACGGCTGCGGATCGCGAGATCGAACAGGGGCAGGCGTTGCTCCAGCGGGGCCCTCAAAATCGGGTTTTACAGAACACTACCTCGCCCGGCTTCATGAGGTGCGCGGCGAATACGCGGAGGCCATTCCACTGCTCAAGGCGGGTCGGCGAAAACTTGCCGGGCCCGACCTCCTCCCGGTGGACCAGGCATTGATCGTTTCGTATCTCAAGACCGGAGCCGCAGATCAGGCCATCCGGGTTGCCCGGGACAGCGCGGAACAAGGTGGGGAGTGTGCCCGCCTATCGCAATCTGCTGAGGCAAATCGAGTCCCTGATGGCAACGAACGTGCCTTCGAAAGAAGGTCGGTCCACGCCCTGACTACCCATGTTCATGGGTATTGTGAGTTTTATGAATGAGCCTATTTTGATTCCACTCTCAAAGCCAAACGCATTTAAAGAACGCATTATTGAATTTGCTGAAATTTTCAGTCAAAAGAAACCCACAAGAAATCAAGACCGCACTATGAAAAAACGAATGCAATTATTGATCCCACTGCTGGCCGGTTCCATGTTGGCTGCTCCCGTTTGCAAGGGCACAGAGGTCTTTTCAGACAGCTTCACCAATGTTCCAGGAACACTGATTGTTGGCAAGCTTCCACAGGTGGGAAGCGGCACCTGGACATCAGGCGGGGGTTCAGGTGATGGAAGTTTGGCCGTGAGTTCGCTGAACTCGTTGGACACGGCAGGAAAGTCTGTGGCGGTCTTCGGCGGGTTCACCGCCTCTTTGGGGGTGGGTCAGATGCTGACAGTGCAATGTGATACGCTGGCACCGGCATCGGGGAGTTTCCTGGTAAATAACACCAGTTGGGGTGGTATCAGCTTATACACGGGGCACACCACCGGCGGCACCGGGTCTGAGGTGATGTTTTTTGGCAATCCTTCCGCTGGTGCTTGGGGCACGGACGGCTCCATCGGCCGCTTTTTTGGCACCGACACCAACGAAGTAAATCACGCAACCTTCACTTATGTGTATGACACAGGTGCCTGGTCACTTTCCACAAGTTCAGGATATTCTGTGAATGGCACCGGGCCGGCCCATTATGCTCTGAACGGCCTGCGGGTTGGCTGTGGGACTGCCTATCCCAATCTTGACAATCTCACCGTGGACATAAGCCCGGTTCCGGTGTTTTCCTTTGTTTCGCAGACGCCCGCCAACAATACTTACAGTGCTCCCGTCTCAGGGCCCATCAGCGTGCAAACAACGGATGGGGGTTCTCCTGTCAATACGAACACGATTGTCATGAAGGTGGATGGCAGCACCGTGACGCCAAGCATCGGCAAAACCAACAATGTTACAACGATCGACTATCTTCCTGCCACGCCGCTGAGTGCCGGGTCATTACATACAGTGCTTGTAACGCTGTCGGAGGATGGCGGCACGGCGCACACGAACAGTTGGAGTTTTACCACCGGTTATCCCTCGCTTCCGGCGACACTGGTCGGCCCGTTTACCGTTAGCAACGATGTATCCACCACCATTTTCACCGCCGCCGGGGAAGGCTGGCTGGGGACCAATTATCAAAGCACTTCCAGTAAAACTTTGTATGCCCGTTTTAGCATGGAATTTAACAGCACCAATACCACTGGCGGCACGCCAATCACTTTTGGCGGGTTTGAATTCTATCAGGGCGGCACGGAGAAACTGTTGATTGGCAAGCAAGGCGGAAGCGCCAACTGGAGCGTGGGGGCCGGGGCTCCCAATGCGGACATTCCGCCAATTACACCGATTGTAACGAATGATTGGCACACGTTCCTGGTGCGGGTGGATTATTCTCCCGGGGTGGATGCTGCCGTCAAGGTGTGGCTGGATCCAGATTTTACCCAAACCGAACCGGCACAGCCCAATGCGCCACTGACGTTTACGATGAATAACACGTTCGACAATGTTCGCTTGCGTGGTGGCTTTAGTAATACCACCACCACTTATACCAACATTGTCCTGGCGGAAACCCCGCAAGGCGTTGGTCTGCCCGCTCCAACGGCGGTGACATTCCGGAGTTTTGTTCCCGGCCAGAACGCTTCTTCTGCGGCAGTCGCCACCCCAATCAGTATCAATGTCTTGTTTGGCAGTTATGGGGTCAACACCAACACGGTGAGCATGACCCTGGATGGTAATAGTGTGACGCCGACATTTTCTGCCATAACCGCGAATTCGTTCACTGTCAATTACCAGCCGCCAAGCGTTTTCGCTCCGGGTTCGGCGCACACCGTCGTGGTTAGTTTGACAGACTCGAACAATACGCCGTATTCCACCACTTGGTCATTTACGGCGGATGCATATCCCACCCTGCCGGTGAGCATGGCCGGGCCGTTCGATGTTACCTCCGGACTGGATGTTACTCTTTGGAATGCACAAAACGGCTGGATTGATGGTAACTACGGTGCGGATTCCACGAACACGCTTTATACCCAGTTTAGCATGGTGTTCTACGATTTCCCGCAAACCATCAACAGCGCCGGCGGTTCTTACGGCGGCCTGCACTTCTTCCAGGATAACAACGAACATCTGCTGATTGGCAACGCGTGGCTTTCCACGAACTGGAGCGCGGACGCAAAGGAAGCCGGCGAGCCCGACTTCACGCCGATTGTTCCCATTGTGGTGGGCGACTGGCACACATTTGTGATCAAGAGTGTGTATTCCTCCAATGCGCCCACCGCTGAAACGGTCTGGATGGATCCGGATTTTACCAAGAGTTTGGACAGCCAGTCGCCGTCACTGACGACAGCCTTGAACAATACGTTTAATCAGGTTCGGTTACGTTGTGGCAACGGGTCAACCTACGCGGAATTCACCAATATCGTCATGGCGGCAACCGCCCAGGATCTTGGGTTCCCGGTTCCAATGATGTTAAGCATTCACAGTGGCCAACTCTCCTGGACCGGCGGCGGCACGCTCCAGAGCGCGCCAGCGGTGACTGGACCTTGGAATGATGCTGTGGATCAGTCGAATCCACAGGTGTTGTCCACAACTAATCCGGCGGAATTTTACCGGCTACGACAATAGGGGGACCGGGATGATGTCCTGGAGTATACCTAATTGACAAATTGGCGGGGGATGGGGTTCCCCCGCCAATTTTTGAAATATCAATCTCACTTAACTTCAAAGCGAAACATTGAAAACTAACATCAAACAAGACTTGGGCCAATTATCGCAGCAAAGCACAATCCAATCTTCACGCCGTGCCGGCGGATTCACCTTGATTGAACTGCTGGTGGTCATTGCCATCATTGGCATTCTCGCGGCGTTGTTGTTGCCCGCTTTGAGCGCGGCCAAAGCGCGGGCGACGCAGGCGACCTGCCTGAGCAATCAGAAACAACTGGCGATGGCTTGGGTGATGTATTGCGGGGATAACTCAGACAAGGTGGTGAACTTCGGCACCGATCCCGGACAAAACCCTCCTTGCTGGCGCGTCGAAGCTGACGAAGTTACGGCAACCCCTCCGGCAGGTCTTTCTGGTGAGGACGCTGCTAAATGGCGGTTCCAAGAGGGTTACAAAACCGGGCCGCTGTTTCAATATGCGCCCAGTCCCGACATCATCCATTGTCCGGGTGATATTCGGAAGAGTTGGCCGAAATTCTGTTGGGACAGCTATTCCGGGGCGGGCGGTTTTGTGGGCGGTGACGCCGGGGCTTTCCCGGGGAGTCATTTGGGAACCATAACGAAATTGTCACAAGTCATCCACTCGAGCGATCGGTTCGTGTGGATTGAAGAGTGCGGTTCCCAATCGCCGGGCGGCGTGCCCTATTTTGAAAACCAACATGCTTGGGATATGAAGCCGGGAAGTCCTACGCTTCCGCCAAGCCCATTTTTTACGGCTTCGTGGGTTGATTCACCGGCAGCGTTTCACGGCGACAACAGCACGTTCAGTTTCGCGGACGGTCACGCGGAAGCTCACAAGTGGGTGAACAGCTTGGTGATAAATTTTGCGAACAGCCTGGATCCAAATAAATACTACAATATTGGCGGTGCCAGCAGTCTGGGCGGAAAAGCCAACGCTGACAAGACGGACCTGTATTACGTGGCCAGTCACTTTGCGACCGACATCAATCCGTAAAACCTGT
>JAJXXI010000408.1 GCA_021781185.1 bacterium | reverse complement strand
GGCGGGGACGGACCATTTCGGCAGCGTGCTCGCGTCCGGTGCGGGCATCGCGGCACCACCCATGTTCATGCCGGCGATGGGCGGATGTGACGGGGGCAGTTGACTCATGTCCATGGCGGTTGGGGTGGTCAGCGCCTCCGGTGCTCCGAAAGTCAGCGATTTAAGAAATGCCACGAAAGCGGCCTTGTTGGCTTCCACCAGGGTGCTGTCACCGATCATCTTGAAAAACCAGGCGGTGTCGTCCCGATGCAGGATGGTGGCGATGATGCGTTCTTCGTTGCCGCTGCCGGCGTTGGTGCCGGCGAGGTCATACAATTTGGCGGGCTGCCCGGCAACCTCGATGGTTTCGGCGAGTTTGGCGAGTTCATCCTCGGTAATGGGCTGCTGGCCAACTTGCCCCAGCCATCGGTTCACATTGGCAAAATCACCGCCGGCCATGCCGCCCAGCGGAATTACGCTCACATCCACCTGCTTGCCATTCGCGGAGATGCCAAAGCTCGCCACGCGCATTTCGGAGGGAGCCTTCGCTTGCCAGCCACTGGGCAGGGTATATTTCAAGGTGGGCAGGCCGCTTTTGTCGGGCGTGGGCAGGCCATTGGGCATGGTGGCCGGCATGGTGCTGGCGGCCGGGGCGGGCGGCAAGGTCACGGTGGTCGGAGAATCGTTGGTATCAACCGTGTAAACCTTGACCGAATTGCGTCCGCAGCCGGTCGCGGCCAGGGTCATCAGGGCTGCCGCCGCGAGCGGCAGCGTGTTGGAGAGAACTGTATGTTTCATTTTTGTGCTCTTTAATAACCTAAAATGCGGCGGGCGGCGAAACTTTCCTTGGCTTTAATATGCCGAAAATTGTTCCGTCGCCCGCAAAATAGGACAACCTTCAAATCACCCCGCCTTTTAACTGACCGCCATGTTCAGCAGAAATTCAATGTTGCTGCCGGTTTTTTTCAGTTTGCCGAGGAGGAGGTCCATCGCCTCGACCGGCGGCACGCCCGTGAGCGCCCGGCGCAGCACCACCACGCGGCTGGCTTCGTCCGGATGATAGAGCAGTTCTTCCTTGCGCGTGCCGGAACGCTCAATGTTGATGGACGGAAAAATACGGCGGTCCACCAAGGCGCGGTCCAGATGGACCTCCATGTTGCCGGTGCCCTTGAACTCCTCGAAAATCACCTCGTCCATGCGGCTGCCGGTGTCCACCAGCGCCGTGGCCATGATGGTGAGCGAGCCGCCCTCCTCGATGTTGCGCGCCGCGCCGAAAAAGCGCTTCGGCTTGTGCAGCGCATTGGCGTCCACGCCGCCGGAAAGAATTTTGCCCGAGTGAGGCTGCACTGTGTTGTAAGCGCGGGCCAGGCGCGTGATGGAATCGAGCAGGATGATCACGTCGCGCTTTTGCTCCACCATGCGGCGGGCTTTCTCGATCACCATTTCGGCGACCTGCACATGCCGCTCCGGCGGTTCATCGAACGTGGAGGAAATCACTTCCGCGCCTTTACAGGAGCGTTCCATGTCGGTGACCTCTTCTGGCCGCTCGTCAATCAGCAGGATGAACAGATACGTCTCCGGGTTGTTCTTCAAGACCGCGTTGGCAATTTTCTGCATCATAACCGTCTTGCCGGTGCGCGGCGGGGCGACAATGAGGCCTCGGGTGCCTTTGCCGATCGGGCAAACCAAATCCAGGACACGCGTGCTCAATTCATCTGCCGTCGTCTCCAGGATGAACCGCTTGTTCGGGAACAACGGCGTGAGGTTGTCGAAATGCGTTTTCTCCTTCGCCTTTTCGGGATCCTCACCGTCCACTGCTTCCACCTTGAGCAGGGCGAAAAATTTTTCCTTTTCCTTCGGCGGGCGGATCTGGCCCGTGATCAAATTGCCCGTTTGCAAATCAAACCGGCGGATTTGCGATGGCGAAACATAAATATCCTCGGGGCAGGGCAGGTAATTGAAGCTCTGCGAGCGCAGAAAGCCAAAGCCTTCCGGCAACACCTCGATGACACCTTCGGAAAACAACACGCCGGCGCGCAGCGCGTTCTTTTCCAAGATGTGGAAAATCACCTCGTGTTTGCGCATCGTGCCAAAGTTCTCCACGCCATATTCCTTCGCCATCGTGTTCAGCTCCGTCATGCTCATTGCCTGGAGCTTGGCGATGTTCAACGACGTCGCAATTTTGTCGCGCTGGTAGCCGCGTCTTTCCTGAAACCGGATGTCATCATCCGAGGGTTCCACCGGGGCGGAAGGCGGACGTAGCTCCGAGGAAGATTTGGCTGCGGTCAAGCTGGAAGCGTCGCGGCGGGCGTCCTCTTTGGCGGCGGCCTTGATGCTGTCCACGGTTCGTTCTTGAACCAGATCCGGTTCCATCGGGACGGGTTTGGCCTTCTCAATCGCCGCCGGTTTTGCGGCGGCGGGTTTGCCGGCAGTTGGTTTCACAACCGGAGCGGTTTCCGTTTCTGGCGGGGCTGATGGCGGGACGACTTCCGGAGCGGTCACTGGCGCTTCGGCGGACGCAGTGGCGGCAGCGGCAGCAGCGGACTTGGCTGGCCTGCGGGTTGCGGGTTTCTTCGTGGAAGCTTTAGGTGGCATAAAAATACAATGGTTTTGATGACCGGGAATCCGCTGGCAGCCGTCAAAATATCGGGATAATTCGTCCCGCATTGGACGGTCTGCGTCAGGAAAAGTTCAATCTGAATTTACTGACCGATTGGATTTTTTCTATGTCCTTAAATCGGCAGGGGGAATTTCGCAGTCAACGCCGTTACTTTGTCGGAAAGCCACCGGGGTGTCAATTTGCATTTTTCCTTCGGTTCCCGGTAGGCAGGTGGTCGCATCGGTTGTTTTCACGGCAGGGGAAAGGGACATGCCGCAAAGTCTGCAACAACGGGCCGTGCCGTTTGCGCATGTTGGGATGGCTCCCGGTCGTGTAATCGGCCCCCGCTTTACTTGCCGAAAATTCGTTGTAACCAAACTGAATTAGTGTTGTCATTATCCATCATGAACTGCCGGCGCGCTTTTACGCTGATCGAATTGCTGGTCGTCATTGCCATCATAGCGATCCTGGCGGCGATGTTGCTGCCGGCCTTGAGCCGGGCCAAAGAATCGGGCCGCCGGATTGCGTGCCTCAATAACCTTACTCAGTTGAGCCTCGCCGCCCACCTGTATGTGGATGATAATCAAGGTGCTTATCCGCCACGTGACAACACGAGCCGCTGGCCGAACCGGTTTTATGACAATTATGGCCGGAACGTCAAAATCCTGCTTTGCCCGACCGATATCTCGGTATTGTCCAACCCGGCAAGCGTGGGGAATTCGCCGTCAAACAATGTCGCCGATGCCGCGCCGCGCAGCTATTTCATCAACGGCTGGAATGACTATTTCGCCGACCGGTTTGGCACGACCGATTGGGGAACCCTGGAAAATCGGATTGCCAGCCCCGGCATGGTGGTCAAGGAAAGCAACATCATCCATTCAAGCGACACGATTATTCTCGGCGAAAAATCCCATGCCGCCGGGGATTTCTACATGGATTTGCTGGAGAACGGCGGGAATGATTTCACCGGCATCGCGGAACAGGGCCGGCACGGCAACAATGGCCGCACGAGCAGCCAGACCAAGGGAGTGGGCACGACGGGCGGCTCCAATTATGCTATGGCCGACGGCAGCGCTCGGTTCATTCGGTTTCCCCAGTCCGTTGATCCCTTGAGCCTGTGGGCGATCTCCGATGCGAACCGGGCGCTTTACAGCATCAACTATTGAACTGGCGGATGCCGCGTGTTTTTTTCGACGACCAAGGACAAGGTTTCCCGCTTCAAGCAACGGCTTCGTGTTCCTCGACGGCTTCCTGCTTCAATTCATCCAGCGCCCGGAAACGGCTGGCGGCGAAGCCGGCCTCCACGCCGAGGTTGTTGGTGGGATTGTAAAGGCCGACGAGCAGCAGTGATTGCTCCAGCACGCGGCGCATGTCCATGATGAGTTCATCCGCCCGCACGCCAACGCGCACGGCGCGGACGACATAAATGCTGTCCTTGACTGGCAGCGAGAGGTAAAGCTGCTTCACCGACTCCGGCCAACTGTCATCCACGCAAACGACTTTTTGTCCGACACTGAACATTTCAGTAAGGCAGCGGAAATTTCGCCGTCAATGCCCGGACGCGTTCACGCACCTTGTGCGCGGCGTCCACATTTTTTATGTCCATGAGCACTTCGGAAATCATGTCGGCAATCGCCGCCATCTCTGATTCCTTCATGCCGCGCGTGGTGCAGGCGGGCGAGCCGAGGCGGATGCCGCTGGCCTGGAACGGCGAGCGTGTCTCGAACGGAATGGTGTTCTTGTTCACCGTGATGCCGGCCTCGTCCAGCGCGATCTGGGAATCCTTGCCGGTGATGCCTTTGGCACCGACGTCCACGAGCATGAGATGGTTGTCCGTGCCGCCGCTGACGAGGCGGTAGCCGTTGCGCGTCATGCCGGCGGCCAGCGCGGCGGCATTGGTGACAATCTGTTGTTGATACATCTTGAAGCTCGGCTGCAGCGCT
>JAJXXI010000247.1 GCA_021781185.1 bacterium | reverse complement strand
TCCGCTCGCTGGAGATTGGCCGCAGCGGCCTGGGCGGCGACGGCAAACCCTGGCGCATCGGCACGGAAGTCTATGGCGACCGCGACATCCTCCCGCGCGACGTCATCAGCCGCAAACTGAGCGTGCCCAACGCCGAACGCATCTTCTTCATCCGCCACGCACTGCGGGCGGGATTCACGATTGAGGAAATCTTTGGTCTGACCAAGATAGACCGTTGGTTCTTGGTTCAGATCAAAGAGATTGTGGATTTTGAGGAAGAGTTGGCGGGGGCGAAGAATTAAGATGAACGAAATCTTTACGAAGCTGGTCAACCGTATGATGATTGCCGCCGATGTTGGACTAAAATGAAAATTGATTTTTCAGAAACTTTTCCACCTTTGTCGCAAGCACCGATCGTGGAAGCGGTGATTGATTTTCGAGCCAAGCCGACGATTCTCTGTGATCAAGCTCAATTTGAAACTTATTTCAAGCCGGAGTTTCAAAATTTCCCGATGGTTCAGGTTCACAACCAACTGAATTATCAATTGAAAGCTAAAGCTGACGGACAACCCGAACCCGCTCAAGCCACGAGTAGCTGGCATGGGTTGGTTTTTCAATCGGCTGACAAATTAAGAATTGTTCAATGTCAACGAGATGGTTTTTCATTCAGCAGATTGCAGCCGTATGGCTCTTGGGATTTATTTGCAGGAGAAGCGCAGGCGCTTTGGCAAAAATACGCAGCTTTTACAAAACCCTTGGAGATTCAACGGTTGGGAGTGCGCTTTATCAATCGGGTGGCGGTAAAACCAGAGTGGCCTAATCTTGGGGATTATCTCGAAAACCATCCACAGCCGCTGGCCGGTGGCGCACTTCCTTTAGTTGGCTTTTTTCACAGCAATACATTCTTTGTGCCCGAACACAATTACCTGATCAACCTCAATCTCGCCCTTCAGCCGGCAGACGGAGCAAATCCAACGGCAGCAATAATTATTGATACCGACGTGTTCACGACAAACGCTCTCAATCTGACGGAAGACACATTGAAAACAAAGCTTGGTCAAATGCGCTGGTTGAAAAACAAGATTTTCTTTGCTAGTTTAACCCAGAAGTTGATAGATTCATTCAAGATATGACGCTTCCTGCTGAAATCACGCTCTCCGTTGCTTTGGCTTCAGGCTCAATCGCGTCACGCGCCGCCAGCCCAACAGCCCGTTATATTCTTGCCGAATCTCGGCAGACTCGCGAGCGTCTTCAAAAATCCATATATCTCGGACTGGGTAGCGAGGTGTTCAATGAACTGTTTGATGTTTCTGAAAATTGCAAACAGGCAGGTTGGGATGGTGATTCAGCCGAGGCTGTTTCTCACGATGCTTTTTTGAACGCATTTCGCTTTTTGGAATCACTCCCGTTTGGCATTCAAAAGCCTTCCGTTGGCGTCGAGCCGGATGGTCACATCACGTTGGAGTGGTATAAAGCACCTCGGCACACGGTTTCTGTCAGCGTAAGCCCAGACGGATTCGTGTATTATTCTGCTCTCATGGGGCTGCGCAAGTCCAACGGCTCTGAACCGTTTTTTGGCGAAGTGCCAAAAATGATCTTGGAGTTGATCGGGAAAGTCTACGCCGAATGAACGAGTCCGCTGGGAGTCCGCTGTCGGATGATGAAATGCTCGCGCGTTTCGTCTTGAAGAAGGAGTGGATTCGTAAAGTTGACAACTCGGTTAAGCAGGACGCCTTTATACCTCCTAAAGATTTGCAACTTTCCGTTACTCGTCATGTTGGAATTTCAACCGAACAGCTAATCGAAACTGGCAAATCTGTCGCAGACGAAACATCTCTTGAGTTTCTCGGCAGAGCAGACATTAAGGCCAAGGCAGTAGTCAAAAATGCTTTGAAAGCCGTAGCTTGGCCTCTTGCAAAAAACCAAAATCACGCTCATATAATTGGTTGGCCCGCCGACAAGGAGGCGCGCAAAACAATCGCTCAAGAATTAGCTGCTGCTGCGAAGTTTGTTACGGCCTGATTGCGACCGTCCATCGCTCCACCCCCCTGCGAGCTTCGAGCCGAGCATTGATTACGTCGTCACCAAGATTCCGCGCTTTGCCTTCGAGAAATTCCCGCAAGCCGACCCCACGCTCACCACGCAGATGAAAAGCGTGGGCGAGGCGATGGCCATCGGGCGCACGTTCAAGGAAAGCCTGCAAAAATGCCTCCGCTCGCTGGAGACACGGAGGCCGTGTGCCCACCAGCCACAGCGGCCTGGGCGGCGACGGCAAACCCTGGCGCATCGGCACGGAAAATCGCCTCGCGTCAGAACAAGGTTTTCATTCAGCGGCGGATCAGCTATTAAATCATCACCATGAAATTCCGTGTGCGCGTCGGCAACGATGATTTGCCTGTCAAATTCATGTTCGCGACACAGCGCGATCTGACACGGCTGGCGCATTGGCAATCTCCCCGACAGTTGCGAGACAATCCACATGTTCAAGACGCGCTCGAATACTGCCAGCTTGCAAGCAAGCGATGGAAAACCTACCGGGCGATTGGCAGAACGGCGGCTTCTTCGGATGAAATCAGACGAGCGATTCAAAAAGACGCAGACACCGAGGTTGTATTTGTGATGATTGCTCGTGCCGTGTGGCACAAGCCTTCACCGATTCTTGGATTCTGCTTTTGCCGGAGAACGTGGTGTCATCATATCGTCCTTGATTTTGCGGCGGCACATCCGAACGCCATCGGCCCTGCTGGCGGTGAAGTGCATGGCGTTGGAGCAGGCATGTTGTATTCGCTTGTTCAAATGGCCAACAGCATCGGCGTGAAAACCGTTTGGGGCGAGGCGACCAAGAATTCAGCCAAGTTTTATTTGAAGACTTTGGCGGTTAAGCGTGTGCCCGACCATTTCTTTATCAGAGGTCGCACGCGTCAGCATTGTCTTCGGCAGTTCAAGCTTGTTGCTTGGCGATGATGGCGCTTGCGTGGTTTGAGAGGTTGTGAGAAAGTTTTCGCATGAAGAAAGTTCGCAAACTGAAAATGACGTGGGAGAGCCTGCTGAAGATTGAGGAGAAGCATCCTTTTTCCGCAGGTAATCCGACGGGTGCATTTACTTTGCCTGCTTACAAGCCGAAGAAGCGTTTTTCTGTTCACAAGAAAGCGCGCCGTGAATTAGTTCCGGCGTAAGAAGCAAAGAGTTTTGCACCGCCAAACTCGCCGTCGGCTACCTGCTCGACGAACTCAAGAACGACATCACGCGCGAAACCCCCGCGAGCTTCGAGCCGAGCATTGATTACGTCGTCACCAAGATTTCGCGCTTTGCCTTCGAGGTGCTGGCGCACGGCCACCATCCCGCAAGCCGACCCCACGCTCACCGCGCAGATGAAAAGCGTCGGCGAAGCCATGGCCATCGGGCGCACGTTCAAGGAAAGCCTGCAAAAATGCCTCCGCTCACTGGAGGCACGGTGACCGTGCGCGACCAGCCGCGGCGGCCTGGGCGGCGACGGCAAACCCTGGCGCATCGGCACGGAAGTTTATGGCGACCGCGACATCCTCCCGCGCGACGTCATCAGCCGCAAACTGAGCGTGCCCAATGCCGAACGCATTTTCTTCATCCGCCACGCCCTGCGCGCCGGCTTCACCATCGAAGAGATTTTCAACCTCACGAAAATTGACCGCTGGTTTCTGGTGCAGATCAATGAGATCGTGGATTTTGAGGAAGAACTGGCGGGGGCGAAGAATTGACAGTTACGTTATGCGACACATCCATCCATTCGAGGCTGCCCACAGGGCCAGACGTTGGAATGGTGGGAGCATGATCCGGAGAGCGGACAACAATGGTTTCGAGCACCAGCGGCGGCGGAATACTGTCCGCATTGCTGGAACGCCTTGCGTTGTCCTCGCTACTTTGGTTATGCGGTGGGGGAACACGAGACGTTGCTGGGATTGATTCCGTTGGCCAGCCGCGTGGCCGGACGATTGTCGCGGCAAGTTCGTCCGTGGATTGAACCGGCACAATCCTTTGAGAAAAACCAACTGGGTTTGAGCCAGATGTTTTTCAACAGTCTGCGTCTGACCTGGCAAATGAGTTTGTGGGCCGACAGTGCCGTGTTGTTGCGCCCTCTGGCGTGGCTGAACACGCCGCAAAATTCGGTGTTGCTGGCCGGTCTTCAGCCACAGCAGTTAGACTTTGGTTTGTCGTCAAAAAATTGGCCGTAAGTGAAAAATCGCGTTTTCCCCAATGAATCCACACTTTTGCATTTTGGCTTTCGGAACACCCTCTAATCCGGATCAATGTAGTTGAAAAGGAGCCACCGAAAGGGGATTGATTGGTGGTAGATGAAAACAACACAAGCGTCGGGCACAAGCGCGGATCACCAAACGGTGGCTGGGGAATTTGAAGTTAAAAGTGGTGGAAAATCAATCCTGATCGGGTTCACCGACCAACGGTTGAGTCCGCAGGCTGGCAGCGCCACTTTCTGGAGTTGGTTGCGCCCCCTGGGCTGGAACAAACTTTTGGCGGGGGCGTTGCCACAGGCGTTGCCGACCTCCAA
>JAJXXI010000028.1 GCA_021781185.1 bacterium | reverse complement strand
TCCTATCAGATTATCAGCGCGTTTGGGAGATGGATCTGGCCGCGAATGCCTACGAGGAACTGCAGGCCTATTTTCGCCGCCACGACCCGACGCACGAGCGTGAAAAGGAAGTTTTCACGAAGCTGGGCTATATTGACATCCAGCATCTCGCCTCCCGAATTCAAGGCGAAGTGCTGATGGCCATCACCTTGATGGATGAGGTTTGTCCGCCATCCACACAGTTTGCCGCGTATAACAAAATCACCGCGCCCAAGCAGATGGTTTTGTATCCCGACTTCGCGCACGAGTCGCTTCCGGGGTTTCAGGACAAGGCGTTTGCGTTCATGGCAAAACTGTAACAATTGATCAATGCGTTCTGCTTTGTTGACTGATGAATGATTTTATCTGGAAGAATGAAATGCATCCGTGCCGGTCGAACTCGCGCTTGACGATCGGAGGTTCGCATCAACGTTGATCGTGACGGCGCTTGGTTTCATGACGAGGTTTTTTAATGGTTCGGTGAGTGACACGACTCAGGCTGGTCAATTTGCAAATTGCGGGTGCCGTCGCAATTGATCCGCCGTTTCTGTCGTTAGTGGCGCCCGGGTATAGACTGGCTTCCGCATCGGCTCCGCACTATCTGATCGCAGAGCGCGTTCCAGCCAGCGGCGGTTGAGTGGTTCGGCGATCAACTCTGGCGCATTCGCCGCCACGGTCGTCTCCTCCTTCATGCCGGTCGCATGGCCGGCCCCCACAAAAAATCCGGCCAGCAACAACGTGACGCGCAACAGCGTGCTGCGCGAATACGTCGTGAGCGCACAGGCTTGCCCCGGATCAAGCGCTTGGAACAAGTCGTTAAAAACCGGCTGGGTCCACATGGCCGGATTTTTCGCTGGCGAAAACGCGTCGTAATAAATCGCGTGTGGCGCGGGCATGACCGCTTGCGGCTGCCGGCTGGCGGATTTCAGCAAGGTGGGGAAATCGCCCAACAGGAAAACCCATTTCACCTGCAGCTTTCCATTCTGGAATTCCACGCTCCGGGTGGAGGTTCCGGTGGTCTGGACATTCTCGCCTTGGAGTAATCCGGCAATTTGATTTTGGTAGCCACCCACATAGCCAAGCGCCCCGGCATGTTTCAACGCAAACGCCAGCGGTTCACAGGTGTTGTCGAAGCTGACGATATGTAGGAGCCCGGAAAGATCACGGGTTTCCCGGAGGGTGGCGATCGCGTTGGCTGCCGCCCCGAGGCCAATGTCCCAGATCACCAATTCCCCTGACCCGCTTTGCAAGCGTTCGCGGATTTTCAATTGCCGGACATAGAGCAGTTCCGCTTCCGCCTGCGGCCCCAGGCCGGGATGCATCTTTTCGCCATAGCTGGCGGAAAACAAGGTTTTTTCGCCGTTGGCCAATGTCTCCAGTTGATAGTCGTTGGACACGGACGATTGATTAGCCGCGAAATCGGTGGATGACACGCAAAAAATGAGAACCGGCAATCCGTTTGGCACGTGACTACAGGCAATTGCAGCCGCGCACCGGCCTGCCGTGGCAATCCACATCCAATCTCACGTCAAAAACCGCGCGTCTCCGGCCAGAAACTAGGCAGCGCTGCTCCGCCCCGTCCTATTTCACACTGAACCGATAGAGAATCGTGTTGTGATATACTTCCCCCGGCTTCAGTTCGGTGGTGGGAAAGTTGGGATGATTTGGTGAATCGGGATAATGCTGCGGTTCCATGGTCAACGCATCGCGAAACTGATAAACCCAGCCGCCCTTGCCCGTCATGGTCCCATTCAGAAAATTGCCCGTGTAAAATTGCAGGCCGGGTTCGGTGGACCAGACTTCCAGAACACGGCCCGTCGTGGGATCTGTCACGCGCGCATCCAAACCCAGTTCGCCCATCGGATGGTTGACCACCCAGTTCTGGTCGTAGCCGCCGGCAAATTTAAGCTGTTCATTGTCCTCGCCAATCCGGGCCCCCACGGCGGTCGGCGTCCGGAAATCAAACGGCGTTCCGTCAACGGGCTTAATCTCACCCGTCGGAATCAAAGTGCTGTCCACTGGCGTGAATTTGTCCGCATTAATGTAAACGATGTCGTGCAAAATATCGCCGTGTCCCGCCAGATTGAAATACGAGTGCTGGGTGAGATTGAGAACGGTATCCCGGTCGCAGGTGGCGGTGTAATCCAAGCGGATGGCATTGTCGTCGGTCAGTGTGTAAAGCGCGGTCACAGTCAACTGACCGGGATAGCCCTCCTCGCCATCGTGACTGACATAAGTCAACTTGAGGGTCTGGCCCTGATCCGAGCAGCCGGGCTGGGCCTGCCAGATGACTTTGTCAAAACCACGCACGCCACCGTGCAATGAGTTGGGAACATTGTTGGTGGCCAGTTGATAGCTGACTCCGTCCAACGTGAACCGGCCTTTGGCGATGCGGTTGCCGTAGCGTCCGATCAACGCGCCAAAGTAAGGGCTGTTCGTCAGGTATTCATTGATGTTGTCATAACCAAGCACCACGTCGCCCAGCTTGCCGTTCTTGTCCGGCACCATGATGGATTGAATAATGCCGCCGTAATTCATGATTCGGACCACCATCCCGTTTTTATTACGCAGCGTGTAAAGCTTGACGGGAGCGCCATCGGGTGCGGTGCCAAACGGCATGGGTGACATCATGGAACACCTTCCCCCGTGCTCGGTGCAGCAACCGCTCCGGGTCGCGCAACCGGTCGTTACCACTGTGGTGATCAAGACTGCCAGCCAGACGAGTTTGCTTGTCATTTTCATATTTTTTAAATCCATGCGGCACCAATTTTCAATTTTTTAGGTGCTAAATGCCCGGTAAAAACGTGGCAATGAACATGTTGATGGAATCCTTAAAAGAATACTGCTCGGGCATCCGGTCGTCATGTGGCATGAAACGGCCACGTGGCTTGAATAAAATGGTTTAGGTCAGGCTGCTTTTTGGCTTCAGGACCATTGCTTCAGGCGGGGTCAGTCCACCGCTTTTCCGCGCCCGATGCAGTGACCTTTCCAGCCATAAAAGGCGACGTAGGCATACGCGACGAGCGGCACGATGAAGGATAGCTGTAGATTGTGCGTCAGGTCGGCAATCTTGCCCTGCAACGGCGGCAGTAATGCCCCGCCCAGAATCGCCATCACCAGCAAGGACGACACCTGACTCTTGTAAATACCCGTGCCTTCCAGCGCCAGCGAGAACGTATTCGACCAGCCGATTGAGGTAAACAGGCCCACCGCCACCACGCACCACATCGCCACTTTGCCGCCGACGAGAATCGCCGTCAGCAGCAGCGCCACCACGGTCAGCGAAAAGATCACCAACGTTCGCGCGGCGATGGACCGGCCGAACTGGAACAACAGCCAACACAAGCCAACGAAGGGCAGGTAAATCTTGAACGCCGGCCAGTTGCCCGCAAACTCATCCCACCACAAGGAAAAGAGCGATCCGGCCGCCCCATTGTGCAGCGCATCGAGCGGCGCGCTTTTCGCCACCCACAACAACAGCCAGGCGAGCAGCGGGATCACCACCAGCAGCAGTTGCTTCCGGGCCGCCCGCATTTCGCTCAACATCACCGAGCCCATGAAACGCCCGATCATCAGTCCGCCCCAGTAGATGGAAACATATTTGCTCGCGTCCACTTCGGACAAACCGGCCACGCTTTTTTGTCCGAGAAAATTGATGATTGAACTGCCCACCGAAACCTCACCGCCGACATACATGAAGATGGCGATGACGCCGAGGACGACGTGCGGATATTTCAAGGCACCCGCACCAGGCTCCACATGCCCTTCGCCGACATGTGGCAGGCGGATGAAAAAGAAGGCCGCCGCCAGCACCAGGAAGATGATGCAGAAGGCCAGGTAAGGAACCTTCACCGATTCCGCACCATGCGCGCCGGTCTTGGCAAAGTATTGAAAAATCAGATACCCGCCGATCAGCGGTCCGATGGTTGTGCCGATGGAATTGAAACCCTGGGCCAGATTCAACCGGCTGGACGCCGTTTTCTCCGGGCCGAGAATGGTGACATAGGGATTGGCCGCGATTTGCAGCATGGCGAAACCAAGGCCGACGACGAACAGCGCGGTCAGAAAGAGCCAGAAGGGGGCAAGGTGCTTGTTCACCCCCCCCGGGTAGGCGTCTTCCAGCAATGACCGGTTGAGCCGGACCAGCGCCGTCCCTTCGGGATTCTTGGCCATTAATTCCACCGTGGTGGGATTCAGTTTCACCTCCGCAAACCGCTGCTCGCTGTAGATGGCGGCACCGTCCACCACTCTGGTCAAATCCTGTGCCAAAGCGGCCTTGAGGGCCGGGGCATCCGCATTCGCACCCTTCGCCAGCAACTGGCGGGTCGGCTCTGAAAGCTGCCCGGATACAAACACAGAAACCGGATCCTTGGGTCCATCAAGTTTTCTGGCCAGCGCCTGAACGTTGCTGATGTCACCCGCAGCAATCAACGCGGAGCTGGGAGCCAGCGTTGCCGCCGGCCAAAACAGGGCGCTGCCCGTTGCCGCAATCAGCAGGCCGATGACCACGCCGTT
>JAJXXI010000590.1 GCA_021781185.1 bacterium | reverse complement strand
TTGACAGAGCATTCGGGGCGTCGGTTCGCCAAAATCGGGAAGGAACTGCGCCGGCATGGCCGCCGCGAAATCCGCCGGATTCGCAAGGCGGATGCGGGTGCGTTGGCGGAACGGTGGCTGAAGAAAACCGGGCGGCGGGTTGCGGGTCTCAAAATCCGTGCCGGCGGCTGGCGGGCGATTGAACCGGGTTTGTAGCAAAGCTACCGGCGCGGGCGGGATGCGTGGCAGAGCGTCTGCCAAGCGCCATCGCCAGAGGCGTTTCACGAATGGCGCAAGCACGTCAAGAATTTGGGTTATCATCTCCGGATGCTCTGCCCGGCCTGGCCCGTCGCGACGCGAGCCACGATGGCCGTGTTGGAGCAACTGGGCGACACGCTGGGAAACGATCATGACTTGGCGTTGCTGCAACAGTTCGTGGGTGAACATGCCGACATTGCGCCAGACGAGGCGGCGGCGCTGGACGGATTGATTGCCGCTCGCGAAATGAAACTTCAGGCCGCCGCCCTCAAGTTGGGGAGGCGGCTTTATACGGCGACGCCGAAAGCCCTCTGCCTTCGACTGCGTGAGGATTGGCAGGCTTGGCGTGGCCCTGGCGACCGTAATTGAGTGTTCGCTTTGGTTTTGCAGGGAAGGGGATTGTCATCCGGGGAAACTGAAGTGGTTTCTGATTGGACGGCTTTGCCGATGTGGAAATTGGGAATAAAAAAAGCGCCCCGTTGCCGGAGCGCTTTTTCTGAAAGTGGGGGCAATTACTTGGAGCCGAGGATCGCGTCCTTCGCGGCTTTCGCGACGCGGAACTTGACGACCTTCTTGGCCTTGATCTGAATCTGTTCGCCGGTCTTGGGGTTGCGGCCGATGCGGGCGGCGCGGTTCTTGAGGACCAGCTTGCCGATGCCGGGCAGGGTGAAGGTGTCCTTCGCGTGCTTGTAAGCGAGCGCGGCAATCTGGTCGAGGATTTCGACCGCTTGTTTTTTGGTGATGCTGTTTTTGTCAGCAATCGCGGCGGCGAGCTGAGCTTTGGAGAGGGCTTTAGCCATATAGTTCTCTTTGTTCTTGGTTGTTGTTTTGTTGTTTGGTCCGAAAAGTCACGAGACTTGAGTCGAATTAAAATCCAACGGCAGGGCGGTGCAAGCGAAAAAGTTTAAAAAAACAAAGTTTTTTAAGGGGTTCTGGCGTGCGAGGCTTGACTTCACGGACCAATTTCCCACCATTCGCGAGTGGCGCTTTTCACCATCCAGAACGAATTCCGCTACGAAATCACCCGGAAAATTTTCGAGGGCGGCATGGGCATTGTTTATGAAGCCGACCAGCACGGTGCCCGCGATTTCGTGAAGCGTGTGGCCATTAAAATCATCCGGCCGAACTATGCGAGCCAGAAGATGTTCATTGAGAATTTCATCGGTGAGGCCAAGCTCGTGGCCGACTTGATCCACACCAACATTGTTCAGACCTACCATCTCGGCGAGACCAACGGCGTGGCGTTCATCTGCATGGAATTGATCCGCGGCGTGAACTTGGAACAGTTCACGCACCAGTTGTCCGACCGCAAACGGGTTTTGCCCAAGGAATTGGGTGTGTTTATCACCAGCCGCATCGCCCGCGGTCTGGCCTACGCGCACGTCAAGGCCGACAAGGATGGCCGCCCGCTCGGGATCGTCCACCGGGATGTCAGTTTCAAGAACATCATGATCGCCTTTGAAGGTGACGTGAAGCTGACCGATTTTGGCATCGCCAAGGCCAAGGGTTTTCTCACGGATCAGGAAGGCGAGGTCGTCGCCGGCAAGCCGGATTACATGAGTCCCGAGCAGGCGGATTTCCAGGTGACGGACAAGCGCTCGGACATATTCTCCGTCGGCGTGGTGCTGGCGCACCTGTTGCTGGGACGGAACATTTTCAAGGGCTCGACCGCCGAGGAATCGCGAAACCGCATCATCAACCAGCCGATTCCCGACTTCCGTTCGCTGGACCCGCGCATTGACGACAAGTTGAATGACATTCTGCATCACTGTCTCACCCGCGATTTGTCCCGCCGGTATGCCACCGCCGACCAGTTGCTGACCGAACTGGAATATTACATCTACCACAGCGGCTACGGTCCGACGAACGAGACTCTCGGCAAATTCATTCGCGAATTGTTCGGTCAGGCTGCGCCCAAACCCGCGCTGGCCGATCCGCAATTTAAGACCATTGTGCTCGACGAAACCGCGCGTTACAAATCGCCGTAGCTTTTGAACCCATGAAACGACCTGTTTCCCGGACCATAAAATTGGGACTTATCCAAACCGACGTCGCGGCTGATCCCGGTGTGAATCTCAAGAAGACCCTTGCGCTTGTGGAACGCGCCGCCAAGCGGGGCGCGCAGATCATCTGCACACAGGAGCTCTTCCGCTCGCAATATTTCTGCCAGAGCGAGGATCACAAAAATTTTGAACTCGCGGAAAAGATCCCCGGGCCAAGCACCGATGCCTTCCAGAAACTGGCCAGGAAGCACAAGGTTGTCATTGTTGCCTCGTTGTTTGAGAAACGCGCCGCCGGCGTGTATCACAACACCGCCGCCATCATTGACGCGGACGGCTCGTTGCTCGGCATCTATCGCAAGATGCACATTCCCGACGATCCGTTGTTCTACGAGAAATTCTATTTCACGCCCGGCGACCTCGGCTTCAAGACCTGGCAGACGCGTTACGGCAAAATCGGCGTGCTCATCTGCTGGGACCAATGGTATCCCGAAGCCGCGCGTCTGACCGCGATGCAGGGTGCGGAAATACTTTTCTATCCGACCGCCATCGGCTGGCATCCCAGCGAGAAGGCAAAATACGGCACGAAGCAGCACGGCGCGTGGGAAACCATCCAGCGCTCGCACGCCGTGGCCAACGGCTGCTACGTCGCCTCCGTCAACCGCATCGGTCATGAAATTCTGGACGGCGTGGGCGGCGACGGATTGGAATTCTGGGGGCAAAGTTTCGTGGCCGGCACCTCCGGCGAAATCATGGTCAAAGCCAGCTCGGACCGTGAAGAGATTTTGATCGTGCCGGTGGATTTGGCCAACGTGGACACCACGCGCACGCACTGGCCGTTCCTGCGCGACCGCCGGATTGATGCGTATGGCAATCTCACCAAGCGGCTCGTTGATTAAGCCCCTCGCTTGGATCACCGGTGCCAACGGATTGATTGGCAATTACCTCGTCCAGACCGCATCGCAATTTGCGCCACAATGGCGTGTGCGGGCATTGACGCGAGCGGATTTTGACCTGCTTGATTTTGATGCTGTCCGCCGGGAGTTTGCTGACGACCGTCCACAATTGGTCATTCATTGCGCCGCCATCACCAGCGTGGCCGATGCGCAAAAAAATCCGGAACTTGCTAGGCGTGTCAATGTCGAGGCGGCGGCGCTGCTCTCCGAACTGATGGCCGATGGCCGGCTCGTTTTCTTCTCCACGGATTTGGTTTTCGACGGGCGCAAGGGCGATTACGCCGAGGCGGATGCGGTGAATCCCCTGCATCTTTACGGTGAAACGAAGGCGGTCGCCGAGCAGGCCGTTTTAAAAAATCCGCGTCATCTGGTGATCCGCACGTCCATCAATGGCGGGATTTCGCCGGCGGGCAACCGCACGTTCAATGAGCAGTTGCGGCGTTCGTTGCAGCAGGCGGGGCAGGGGATGAAGCTGTTCACGGATGAATTCCGCAATCCGATTCCGGCGGTGGAAACCGCGCGGGCGGTTTGGGAACTGGCGGGGAAACGCTGCGCCGGCCTCTATCACATCGCCGGTGCGGAAAAACTCTCGCGCTGGCAGACCGGCCAGTTGCTGGTCAAACGCTGGCCGGAGGTGACAGCGAAGATTGAGGCCGGTTCCGCCCGGGATTTCCCCGGTCCGCCGCGGGCGCTGGACACTTCCCTGAATATTTCCAAAGTGCAGAAAATCCTGTCGCGTCCGCTGCCGGGATTGAGCGAGTGGCTGGCGCAAAATCCCGGCGAGCGTTTTTGAACGTGTCGCGGCGTCACACGGCACGGAGATGTCCGCGCACCTCAGGCTTCATTTGGTCTTCAATTCCAGAATCGTGATGGAGCAGGCCGGGAATTCGCGTGTGAAATCGGCGCTCACGCCATTCACAGTTTCAGTGACCGGGATGATTTTCCGGGGGTCTTTCAGGGAGTTGGTTTCCTCGCGGTTTTTGGCTTTCAACACCAGCGCCGTGGCCTCGGGTTCAATGGCGGAAACACCGCTGATTTCAATTTTCATCGCTTGGGCCGTGTCCTGACGGTTGACGACTTTCACATAGATGATTCCGTTCTGGCTGTCGCGGGTGGCGTCGTAAAACACGGCCGGCACTTGCCGGGCCGCCGGGCGCGGCTGCTCGACGCCGTTGCGCCGGCGGGCGGGCGGCTGCCAAGTGTAGGTGGGAATGTCCTTTGAATCGGTGGCCAGAATCTCATCGCCATGATGGGTGCTGAACATTTTCTGCGCGTAATAAGACGGTGAACCGTAGCTGGTGAGCGCATCATAGCCAATGAGGTCGCTGCGCCATTGCATGGAACCGCCGCGGCCGAG
>JAJXXI010000656.1 GCA_021781185.1 bacterium | reverse complement strand
GTTGCAGTTGGTGGAAAATCGTCGTGAGGTCAGCCATGAAAAACAGACGCGCCGCGCAACTTTCCGTTCAAACAAATCAAAAATATCCCCCAACCAATCGGGGTTTTGAAAGAACCTCAATGTTTTCATAAAATGTCATTCGCGTGGTTTCGGTTTCACTTTGCTGTCATGCAGGGAGTTGATTGAAACGCTCCGCAAACAAGCATCATCTGTCTTGATCCCACGTGTCCCAGTCACGGTCCAAATCCCGATAATAGTAGCCGTGGTAGTCGTCATCGTAGTGCCGGTAGGGGCCATACCAATCCCAACCCCAAAAGGGAGGCGCGACGTAATAAACGGGCGTCTCCGCCGCTGCGGATTCCGGCCGCCAGAAACACACATCCCGCAGCTTGACCACCGGGAAGTCATAGCTTCGATTGCCCACCTTTTGCGCTTCCGTGCCGGACAATACACCGGCAACCGTAATCTTCGCTCCCGGACGATAAACTTCCGGATCCAGAAATTCCGAACTCCGGACGATAAACCGGCCTTGGGAAAGTTTGGTTGATCCGGGCCGTTCCCGAGCATCAAGCGGTGCCTGCAGGATCGTGACGAAATCGCCATTGGTCTCGTTCACTGTTGTCAGGATTCTGCCGCCCCAGATGACCATGCGTCCTTGGTAAGCGCCCGGATTTTCGCAAATAGCGCGAAAGCTGACATCTTTCGTCGCGGATGCCTGCGCTCGAAACTGTTTTCCAATTGGATAGGAGGCGCACCCGGAAACCCCGAGCAGGAATAGTCCGATCATCGTCAGCCGGAAACCCGTCGAAAGGGAAGCCGGCAGGGATCGGCTGCCAACTAGCTTCTGCAACTGCGGGCGGGCGTCACGCTTGTTTTTGAAAACGGGTGCATCCATCACCGGAACCATCTCCCACTGGGACCGCATAAACCAAATCGGAACCGTCTGCGCAAATCCACAAACAGGCTTTAGAGGCGTCGGGCTTTGGGCGGTTTGCTTCATGGTATTTTTGTCTGGATTCATTGCTTTCGAGCACTTGAATTTATTTGACGTGAAAGGTGAAATTCTGGGTCACGTTGCTGTCCTTGACCTCAACCTTGGCGGTCTGCATGCCCAGTTTTCGATGGTCGGCCACGAGGGTGTATTTGCCGGGCGGCACGTTTTTTATGACGAATTTCCCTTCCTGGTCGCTGATGGCGTAGTAGGGACTGTCAAATACACTAACCCACGCGAACATCCAAGGATGTATGTCGCACCGGAACGTGATGAACTTTTCCGGCTTCGGAAAAGTATAGGTCAGGTCCGCTCCACCGGGCATTTGCACGTCGTTGTGCATGGGATTGCCGGGCACCTTCGGCGTGACATGGACGTTGTGGACGCAACTGTCGGAATTTCGAACGATGAGCTTTTGATTGGTCTGAATGGCCAGAATCGTCGGCTTATAAAGACAACCTTTTTGATCGAGCACGACGGGTGCCGTGCCGGCCCCGGTGGACTGCCCGGTGACGCCCTTTAAAAAAACCACCACGTCACCCAGTCCGCCTTTCGGGCCGACTTTGTAAAAATGAGTTGTGGGCGTGGTGGTATACATGGCCGCGCACGAAGAATTCTGCATTAGCGGCGTGTAAGGGATCTCCGGCGGCGGCGTGCCCTTGAAGGTGATGGTGCCGACGATGTCTGCAGCAAATGCGATCTGCCCGGCGCCCAACAATCCGATGGTCAGCCAGGTAACAATTTGTTTCATATACATATGGTTTCCAGTTGGAAGTTTATTTTTCATCGGCCGGTGATTTAAGGACGAAGGCACCTCATCACCGTGTTTGGTTGGCTTGGTCGGGTCCGTGAGAAGTTCCGGGTTATCGTCCACCAACAGAATGTTGCCGCAGGTTTTTATCATATTGTGAATGACTTTAGCATTGGCAATGCCATGAGCCTTGGAAAGCCGACCTCCGGCGGTTTTATTGGGAAATTGAGCTGAAAAGCAAATTGTCGGCGGATGACCCGGTTGCGATGTCAGGTCAAAATGTCTGCCGCCTGCCAGAATGGCACTGCCAGAATGGCAATCAGGACGGAGGTGGCCGGGCCGGAGAACGCATCAATACAGCAAGCGTCCGGAGACGCCGGGCAAGAGGCCCGGTTTTCCTTTTGCCTGTCGCCGCCGCAGATCCCAAACGTTTTGCGGATGAGCTGGTCTCCAACGGTGGCGAGTGACGCGCCGATGGCAATGGTCGTCCGTGCGCCGCCGCAGCGGGGCGGGGAGTTGCGCCAGCCCTTCAACTGATCACGCTGCGCGCCTCACATTTTCCCGTGCCGGAGAATGGAGATGAGCAGCCAGAAACCCATCAGGCCGGCGAGCAAATAGCCGACCAGTCCGAGCACGGACACGTCGCCCCACATCGGCGGCACGTTGGCGCGGATGATGAGCGAGGAACTGATGATCAGCGCGGCGACCACGAGCGCGAATGACAGGCGGTTGGTCGAGCGCTCAAAGGCGTTCGTGGCCGGCTCCAGACCTTCGTGCCGGAAATTGACGCGGGCGTTCCCGGTCTTGATCTGCGAGATGATGCGGCGCACTTCGTTCGGCAGTTCGCGCGCCGTTTCACCAACCTCCTGGGCGAATTCCAGCGCGCTGGTGATCAGGCGACGCGGGCGCACCCGCTCCATCCGCGTGCGTTTCATGAACGGTTTGGCCTGTGCGATGAGGTTGTGCTCGGGATTGAGCTGGCGCACCAGTTCCTCGGTGAGGCTCAACGCCCGCAGCATGACGACCAGGTCCGGCGGCAATCGCAGGCGGTGTTTGCCGGTGAGCCGCGCGAGTTGTGCAACCAGGTTGCCGAAATGAATTTCACCCGCCGCGCGATAAAAATGCCGGTGCATGAACTCCGCCACGTCCGTTTCAAACATGCCGCGCTCGGGTTCCGTGTCGGATTCGGTGAGCTTGAGCAGCGCGGTCGCCACGCTGGTTTCGCTGCGGCGGGCAATGCCCCACACGAAATCCACAAACGCCTCGCGCGTGCGCAAATCTAGATAACCCATCATGCCGAAATCAAGAAAGCACACGCGCCGGTCCGGCATGATCCGGAGGTTGCCCGGATGCGGATCGGCGTGGAAAAAACCGTGGGTGAAAATCTGTTTCATCACCAGGTCGGCGATGCGGGAGCTGAGTTCACCGCGATCAAAACCGGCGGCGTCCAGCTCGCCAATTTTCGACACCTTGATGCCGTTCACATATTCCATCACCAGCACGCGCGGCCGGGTGAGCTCGAGAAAGACAGTGGGCAGATAAATCGTCGGCTCGTCGCGGAACTGCCAGGCGAAGCGTTCAAGATGCGCGGCCTCACTGGTGAAATCCATTTCCTTCTCCAGGCTGCGGGCCAGCTCGTCCACGAGCGCGACCGGCTGGTGCAGCCGCCATTCCGGCAGGTGCGCCTCCGCCAGGCTGGCGAGCTGGCGCAGAATGGCGAGGTCTTCACGGACGGTTTTCTGGATGCCGGGCCGCTGCACTTTGATCACAACCTCTTCGCCGGTGAGCAGTTTGGCGCGATGCACCTGCGCGATGGAGGCCGAGCCAATCGGGGTTTCCTCGACGCTGGCGAAAACTTTGATCAACGGACGATCCAGTTCCTCCTCAATGACGATGCGCATGGCGCTGAACGGCAGCGGGGAAACCTGATCCTGAAGTTTGGCCAGTTCGTCCGTGAATTCCAGCGGCAGGATGCGCGTGCGGGCGGCGGCGAGCTGGCCGAGCTTTACAAACGTCGGACCGAGTTCCTCGCACGCGCGGCGCAGCCGTTCCGGCTGGCTGAGCTGTTGCATCGCCGCCTGTTGAACGCGGATGCGTTTGAGCGGCAGCCGGGCTGCGCGCGGCAGGGGCAGATACTGCGCCAGGTCATCGTAACCGTATTTGAGCAGCACCACCGCGATGTGGCGCAGCCGCATGGCCTGATGGTAGGCCGCGCCCAGTTTGCGGAAGCGATCAAAAATCATGCCGTTTGATATTATGTAACCGCCGGCAAAGCACGAACATTTCTTGGATGCAGCGGGGCGCTGCTTTGGAAATGCAAAGCGCGAAACGCGATGTCCCCACCATTTGAAGTCACGTCACCATCCTGTCTTGGCCGCCCATCTTCTCCAGCAAAGAGCGGCGATCAAAACGATTGGTGATACGCTGGCCACAAGGTCATCGAAAGCGCTTCCACCCATTTGCCATTGGGAGGTCAAGACTTGAGGGATATTGCCTTGCCTTTGACCCCATCAGTCGAGACTGACGGCAGAATGGATTGGCAGACATCAAGGTATCGGCATTTACCTGGTTTCTGGCCGGAAATGCTTGATTTTTGACGTGAGATTGGACGTGGCCTGGCTACGGCAGGCCGTTGCGTGGCTGTAATTCTCTGCCGTCACGTGCCAAACCTCAAAATTCTGCGGCGACAACGACACTGGCCTGGCCGTGGGCGGCTTCAGGCCGCCAGTAACAGGGAGCGCGGCGCATTCGTTTCCGCCGCAGCAATTCCCAGCCGATGGCTTCGAGCAAGCTCCGCCTTAAGCGTGGGG
>JAJXXI010000304.1 GCA_021781185.1 bacterium | reverse complement strand
TGCTGCCGGAAATTGACGCGACCGGCGATGCGCTGCGCCAACGGCTGCCGCACGATTTGTCCGGCACCGGCCAGGCCCAGACCCGCGGCCAATACAGCGTGAACCTCGGCACCACGGCCTACGAACTGGATTTGTTTGGCCGCATTCGCAGCCTCAAAGCCGCCGCATTGGAAAATTATTTCGCCACGGAAGAGGCCCGCATGAGCGCGCAAATCGCACTCGTGGCCGAAGTCGCCGTTCAATATCTCGCCGAACGTGAACTGTCCGAGCAGTTGAACCAGTCGAGGAAAACGCTGGCCGCCGTTCGGGATTCCTACCGCTTGATCAAGGCCAGCTACGATGCCGGCAACGCGTCCGAACTGGATCTGCGCACCGCTGAAGCCCAAGTGGAAACCGCCAAGAGCAACGTCACCGTTTACGAACAGCAGCGCGACCAGGCCCGGCACGCGCTGGTCTTGCTCGCAGGCGGGCCATTGCCCGCGGATCTGCCGCCGCCGCAATCGCTGAACGCGCAGGATTTGCTGGCCGATCTGCCGCCGGGCCTTCCCTCCGACTTGTTGCAGCGCCGGCCGGACATCCTTGCTGCGGAACATGTCTTGAAGGCCGCCAACGCGAACATTGGCGCCGCGCGCGCCGCGTTTTTCCCGGCCATCAAGATCACCGCCAACGCCGGTGTTTCCAGCGCTCAATTGGCGGGACTGTTCGCCGACGGCTCGGGCGCGTGGCTGTTTAATCCGCAAATCACCCTGCCGATCTTCGCCGGCGGACAGAACCGGGCCAATCTGGATGTGGCCGAGATCAGCCGGCGCATCGAGGTGGCCAATTACGAGAAAACGATTCAGACCGCCTTCCGCGAAGTGGCCGATGCATTGACCGCGAAGAAATTTCTGGACGAGCGCGTGGCGGACGGAAAGGCGCTGGTCCGGGCCGAGCAACGCCGTTATGAACTGGCCGATGCGCGGTATCGCAACGGCGTGGACAGTTATCTGACCGTGCTTTTGGCGCAACAGGATCTTTACAGCGCGCAGCAGAATCTCATCGCCACGCAATTTGGCCGCCTGTCGAATCTGGTCCGTCTTTACCAGGCGCTGGGCGGCGGCTGGCGGGAATTTCCACCGCAACCGTAATGTTGCGTTCAACCTTTTTTGAAGGAGAGTTTTGAAGTTATGAATGAAAGCGAACCAACGCCGGTGCCGGCGAAAAACGGCGCCCGGGTGGCACGATTAAGCTCCCCGGCATTCCTCTGGCCCGCCGGCATCGTGCTCGCCGTGCTGCTGTATTTCGGCCTCACGCTGCTGGTGTCCGTGTTCACGCACGAATCCACCGATGACGCCTTCATCGCCGGGCACATCGTTTCGATTGCGCCGCGTGTGGCCGGCCAGGTGGCGGATGTCCTCGTGAATGACAACCAGATGGTGCGCTCAAATGACCTGCTGGTGACGCTCGATCCGGCGGATTATGCGATGGCCCGTTCACAGAAAGAATCCGCCGCCGATGCGCAAGGTGCCAATTATCGTGCGGTGCTGGCCGCGTTGGAACTCATGGAGGCGAAACTCGTGACCGCCCACGCCGTGGCCCACGAATCACAGGCCGATGCCGATGCCGCCGCCGCCACGTCCGTCCGCGCCCAGACCGATTTTGCCCGCGTCCAGGATTTGCGGAAACTGAAGACCGTCTCCGCGCAGGAATACGACGTGGCCAAGGCTGCGGCCGATGAAGCCGCCGCCAACCTGAACTCCGCCAGGCAAAAAGCTGCGGCCGACGAGTCCAGGGTCAACGAGGCCGAAGCGCAGATGAACGCCACCAAATCCGCCGTCGCCATGGCGCTGGCCCAGTCAAATGCGGCCCAGAAAACCGCCGATTCCGCGGATCTCGACCTGTCCTACACGAAGATTTACGCGCCCTGCGACGGTCGCGTGACCGGCAAATCGGTCGAGTCTGGTGATTACCTGCAGGTGGGCCAGCAGATCATGTCCCTCGTGCCGGCGGAAGTCTGGGTGGTGGCCAATTTCAAAGAATCGCAACTGGAGGACATGGCCCCCGGCCAGCCGGCCACCGTGGCGATTGACGCGCTCGACGGACGGACGTTCCGGGCGCACGTGGACAGCATTCAGGCCGGCAGCGGTGCGGCGTTCAGCATCTTGCCTCCGGAAAACGCCACGGGCAATTTCGTGAAGGTGGTCCAGCGTGTGCCGGTGAAAATCGTTTTTGACGAGCCGCTGCCCGCCGGCAAGGTCATCGGTCCGGGGCTGTCCGTCGTGCCCAGCGTGCAGACCGGCAAATTTACCCTGCCCGGATGGGCGATCGCCATCACGGCCGTGGCGATGGCAGTGGTGGTAATGTTTGTGTTCCGTCTGGTTGCCAGCCGTAATTCCGCCGCCCGGTAATTTCCCATGCACGAGGATTGGAAACCGCGTCACAGTCCGTGGCTGATCGCCGTGGGCGTGATGCTGGCGACGTTCATGGAGGTGCTGGACACGTCCATCGCCAACGTCGCCCTGCCGCACATCGCCGGCAGCCTCTCGGCCACGCCCGAGGAGGCCACCTGGGTGCTGACCAGCTACCTCGTCGCCAACGCCATCGTGCTGCCCACCACCGGCTGGCTGGCCAATCACTTCGGGCGCAAGCGGGTGTTCATGTCCTGCATCGTCCTGTTCACGGTCTCCTCGGCCTTATGCGGGCTGGCGTGGAGCCTGCCCACGCTGATCATGGCGCGTATTCTGCAGGGGCTCGGCGGCGGCGCGATGGTGCCCATCGCCCAGGCCATCATGCTGGAAAGTTTTCCGCGCCAGAAACGCGGCGCGGCCATGGCCATCTTTGCCCAGGGCGTGGTCGTGGCGCCCATTCTCGGCCCCACGCTCGGCGGCTGGATCACGGACAGCTATTCGTGGCGCTGGATTTTCTACATCAATCTGCCGGTGGGTATTTTTGCACTGTTCATGGCGCAATGGCTTGTGGAAGATCCGCCCTACATTCAACGCAATAAAAAGGCGGCAATTGATTATGTCGGTTTCGGCCTGCTGGTCGTGTGGCTGGCGACATTGCAAATCCTGTTGGACAAGGGCCAGGAAGCCGACTGGTTCGGGGCGGACTGGGTGCGCTGGTTCGCCGTGATTTCCGTGCTGTCATTCCTCGGCTTCATCTGGTGGGAATTCACGGTCAGGCATCCGCTGGTGGATTTGCGCGTGTTCAAATACCGGAACTTCACCATTGGCCTGCTCCTGATGACCATGCTGGCCGGGATTCTTTACGGCACCACTGCGCAGATCCCGCTGTTTCTCCAGACGCTGATGGGGTATCCGGCGCTGCAAAGCGGCTACGCGCTCTCGCCCCGCGGCATCGCGGCATTTTTCACGACTTTTTTCGTCGGGCGCATTGTCGGCAAGGTGCGGTCGCGCTGGCTGCTGTGCATCGGGTTCAGCCTGCTGGCCGTGTCCTCGTTTCTGCTGAGCCAGGTGAACATGCAGATTTCGGAAATCAAAGTCATCTGGCCGAGCGTCGTCAACGGCATCGCCATCAGCTTCATTTTCGTCCCGCTCACCACGGCAACCATGAGCCAGTTGGGGCAGCAGCAGCTCGGCAACGCCACCGGCCTCTACAACCTCACGCGCAATCTCGGCGGCAGCATCGGCATCGCCTTCGTCACAACCATGCTCGCGCGGGTCGCGCAGACGCATCAGGCGCTCATGGCCGGCCATCTCAACCTCGCCGACCGGCCCTTCGTCCGGCGGCTTGACGCCGCCCAACACCTGTTCGCACGTCATGCCGACCCGGTGACGGCCACGCACCAGGCGTATGCCAGCATTTATTCACTGCTGGACCAGCAGGCGCATGTCTGGGCGTATGTGGATAATTTCTATCTGTTCGGCGTGGCGGCCTTGTGCGGCCTGCCGATGATCTTCCTGTTCAAACGCGTCACGGCCCCGGCCAAGAAGGTGGAAACGGCAGCACATTGAAAATCTTTCCGTCGCGGAACCGTATCCAACCGGCGAAGCTGCCGGCTCAAAGAATCAGATGGAATCAGGTTCAAGCCGGGGAAAACGCGCTTTTCCGAACGTGCCGTCGCGTGGCCATTATTGTGCAAATCCAGTGAAACAATTCCGCGGCAGCCGCGTCTAAGAAAGTGATTATGAAAAAATCCTTTGTTCTCAAGAGCCTCCTGCTGGCTGCGGTTTTGCCAGTGGTGGCGGGCTGTGTGGTTTATCGTGACCGTCCAGCTCCCCCGCCTGGCGAGGTGGGAACGGCCAACCCCGGCCAACCGCCGCCGCTGCAGGCCGACGTCATCGTGGCGGCACCCGGTCCGCTGAATTTGTGGCTTTGGGTTCCAGGCTGCTGGGAATGGCGCGGCCATTGGGTGTGGCATGGCGGCCACTGGGCGGCCCGTCCGCATCCCGGCGCGGTCTGGGTGGGGCCGCACTGGGGCTGGCACCGGCACCATCGCGTTTGGATCGGCGGCACCTGGCGCTAAGCAACCTCTTGCGGCTGCAACCGGGGCAAACTGCCAGGGCGTCTCCGGCGGAGACGTGAAATCTGCCGAAAGCAGTCATTCCGGCGCGG
>JAJXXI010000239.1 GCA_021781185.1 bacterium | reverse complement strand
GGCACCATCGCGTTTGGATCGGCGGCACCTGGCGCTAAGCAACCTCTTGCGGCTGCAACCGGGGCAAACTGCCAGGGCGTCTCCGGCGGAGACGTGAAATCTGCCGAAAGCAGTCATTCCGGCGCGGTTTGCGGACTGCGTTTGCGATTCAAGCGCTGACCCGGGCCAGCACCAGCGAGGTGATTTCGCGGGCGCGCTCGTCCGCCCCGGCTTCCGCATAACAGCGGAACTCCGGAGCGTTGCCGGAGGGGCGGAGGTGAATCACCTCTTCGTTCGTGAACGTGATGCGCAATCCATCCGTTCGGTCCAGGCTGGCGACCGGGCCGCAAATGCCGCCAAACATGGATTCGATGGCCGCCAGGTCGGCGGCTTCTGCACCGCTGTTGAATTTTGCCAAAATCGCCCGGCTCTTTTCCGTGGCAAAATTCTTCAGGCGGTCGCTGGCGGTGAAGCGCGCGGGCAGGCCGGCGGCGAGTTGTGCCACGGTCTTCCCCTGTCTTTTGGCCAGGACGAGAATGCCCAGCATTACGATCACCGCGTCGCGCGTGGGCAGGGCGCGGAGCTTCCGGCCGTCGCGCTCCATGTCCGAGTTCAGCAGAAAACCACCGTTGGCCTCGTAGCCGACCACGCATTTTGCGCCCGCAGCCGTCGCCTGTTTCATCGAGGCGATGACGAACGGCGACCCGATGCGCGTGCGGCGGATTTCCTTGAACCAACCGCATTTTTCCACGGCGGTGTTGGAGCTGACCGGCGTGCTGACCGAGTCCGCCTCCAGAAACCGGGCGCACAGGATGCCGGCCAGATCGCCGCGCAGCCAGTTGCCCTGCTCGTCGCTCACCAGCGGACGGTCGCTGTCGCCGTCGGCGGAAACCAGGGCGTCGAATTTTCCCGTTGCCGCCCATCCGGCGGCGCACTGCACGTCTTCCGGCCGGATGGCTTCGGTGTCCACGGGCAGAAATTTTTCGGAACGGCCCAGCGACGTGACTTCCGCACCAAGCCCGGCAAAGATTTTCACCAGCACATCGCGGGCGACGGCGGAATGCTGGTAAACCCCGACGCGCAATCCCTTGAGTGCGTCCCGCTCAAAGAAATTAAGGTAACGCTCGAGGTAATCATCGGTCGCCTCGCCGGAAACCCGGCGGCGGACCGGAATCAGTCGGGCAAAATTTCCATCCGGGCCGAACATCGCGTCGTCCAGTTCCACAACCTGGCTGCTCATGCCGGCTTCATCCTCCTTGAGGACTTCGCCGGAAGCCTTGTTAAATTTGATGCCGTTCCGGTCGTCGGGAATGTGGCTGCCCGTGACCATGATGCTGGGAATGCAATTTTCCAATCCGAACAGCGCGACCGCCGGCGAGGGGGTTTTGCCGCAGTTGACGGCTTGATAGCCCATGTCCTCGGCGGCGCGGCAAACGGCCTCCATCACCTGATCGGTGCTGGGCCGGAAATCACCGCCCACAGCAACCCTCTCTCCGGCGTGTTTCAGCTCCCCGATGGATTCAAGGTATTGGAGAAATCCCCGGGTATAGGCGTAACAAACTGAATCGGTCATCGCCGTGGCCAGGCCGCGTGCCCCGCTGGTGCCGAAGGTCACGCCGCTGCGGACCATGAGTTCTTGGATGGAAACTTTCATGATGATTTAAGACGGCCAGCATAACCAACCCGGGCGAGGGAACAAATAGTTTTGCGCCGCGAATTAATTCCATTGCGCCGCGATGTCTTTCCGCGAAAATTTGCGCGTGCAAGCGCGCTTTCTCCTCGGCCCCGCCGGCAGCGGCAAAACCTTCCGCTGCCTGGGCGAAATCCGTGAAGCATTGCGCCAGTCGCCGGACGGTCCGCTGCTCATCCTGCTCGCGCCCAAGCAGGCCACGTTTCAACTTGAACGCCAGTTGCTGGCCGACGGCGATGTCTCCGGATTCACGCGGCTGCGCATTTTCTCCTTCGACAAGCTCGCGCGCTTCATTTTGGAACAGCTCAACATCGCGCCGCCTGCGCTGCTTTCCGGCGAAGGCCGCGTCATGGTTTTGCGCGCGCTGCTGCTGCGACACGAATCGGAATTGAAATTATTTGGACGCAGTGCGCGCCGGCCCGGGTTCGCCCAGGAACTCAGCACGCTGCTGGCGGAATTTCAACAGCACCGGTTCACACCCGAAAAGCTTCGCACGCTGGCCGGCAACGAAAAACTCTCCCGCGAACTGCGCAACAAACTCAACGACCTCGCGCTGCTCCACGAAAGCTATTCGCGCTGTCTGGCGGAGCATCAGTTGCAGGATGGCGACTGTCTGCTCGATGCCGCCATCACCGCGCTGGGCGGCGGCACCATCAACCATCAACCATCAACCATCCGCTTGGGGGCTTTGTGGCTCGACGGTTTTGCGGAAATGACGCCGCAGGAAATGTCGCTGCTTTGCGCGGTCATCCCGTTGTGTCAAAACGCCACGCTCGCGTTCTGCCTCGAAACCGAGCCCACCCCGGCGTCGTCGTGGCTGTCCATCTGGTCCGCCATCGGCAAAACCTTTCAGCAATGCCGTGCGCAACTTGCCAATCTGCCCGGCGGCCAGGTGGCCGTTGAAAAAATTGAGCGTGAACCGGGGAAAAGCCGCTTCGCGGAAAACTCGCCGCTGGCCGAACTGGAACTCACTTGGTCCCTGGCGATCCAGAAGGCGGAGGCCGGCACCCGGCACCCGGACGCCATCCGCGTGATCCGCTGCACGAATCCCGAGGCGGAAGCCGTTTTTGCGGCGCGTGAAATATTAAAATTTGTGCGCCTTCCCCACGCCGGCCATCGTTTTCGCGACTGCGCCGTGCTGGTGCGCCAACTGGACGAATATCACAAGCCGCTGGCCCGTGTTTTCCGGCGCTACGGCATTCCGTTCTTTCTCGACCGCCGCGAGTCGGTCACGCATCACCCGCTGGCGGAACTGACCCGCAGCGCGCTCCGCACCGTCGCCTTTGACTGGCAGCCGGACGACTGGTTCGCCGCCTTGAAAGCCGGGTTCTCACCCGTGGCGGAGACGGAAATTGATCGTCTGGAAAATGCCGCCTTGGAATTTGGCTGGCGCGGCAAAAAATGGCGCGAACCGCTGCCCGAAGAAAGTTGCGAACGCCTGCGCCAGATCATTTTCCCGCCGTTTGAAAAGTTTTCCGCCCGCCTGGGCAGGAAGAATTCCACTCCCAACGGCAAACAACTGGCCGAAGCCCTGCGTGAATTGTGGAACGGTTTGAAGGTTGAAGCGACCCTTGATGACTGGACGCTTGACGAAGAAAAATCGGCCGCCGGCGATCGGCAATCGGCAATTCAGCGGACGGTCTGGGAACAAATGAACGCGTGGCTCGACAATCTCGTCCGCGCTTTTCCCCGTGAAACGCTGCCCTTGCGCGACTGGCTGCCGGTGCTCGAAGCCGGACTGGCCGGACTCACTGTCGGCGTGATTCCGCCGGCGCTGGATCAGGCGCTCATCGGCGCGATTGACCGCGCGCGCAATCCGGATCTGAAATTTTGTCTCGTGCTGGGCGCCAACGAATCCGTCTTCCCCGCCACGCCGTCCGCCCCGGCGGTGCTCACCAACGCCGACCGCGATGAGCTGGAGCGGCAAAACGCCTTTCTCGGCCCGAATCTGCTGGACCGGGTTTCGCGCGAGCGTTACCTCGGCTACATCGCTTGCACGCGGTCCGGCGAACGGCTGGCGCTCACTTTCGCGCGGCAAAGCGCCAACGGCAAAACGTTGAACCCGTCTCCGTTTGTCGCGCATCTGCAAAGGATTTTCCCGGCGCTCGACGTTGAGGATTTTTCCGGCAGCCACGATTGTTCCGAGGCGGAACACGCAAGTGAACTCGCCGAAAAATTGGTGAGGTTGGCTGCCCCTCACGGTCCGCAGGTCAATCCAAGTCGGCCTTCTGCCAACGGCTGTTCCCTATCCCATCGGCTGGGAGAAGGGCAGGGGCAGGGCGATTCGGTTCTCTCCAATCAATTGCTCGCCATTCCGGCGCTAAAAACATTGGCGGAAAAGCTGAATCAACTGCGTGAGCCGACGAAGAAGGAAACCCTTTCGCCGGCGCTCGCCGGGAAGCTTTACGGACCGACCCTGCGCTCGTCCGTCAGCCGGCTGGAGGAATTTGCGGAGTGTCCGTTCAAGTTCTTTGTCCGTTCCGGATTGCACACAAACGAGCGCAAAGTCTTTGAACTGGACGCCCGCGAGCGCGGCAATTTCCAGCATGACGTGCTGAAAATTTTTCACGGGCAATTGACGGCGGCCGGCAGGCGCTGGCGCGACCTCACGCCCGCCGAGGCCCGCTCCCACATCGGCCGGATCGCTGACGCGCAACTGGAGCATTTCCGCGACGGACTCTTCCGTGACTCGGCGGAAACTCTTTTTGCCGCGCGCGCGATGACCACGGCCTTGCAGGATTTTGTCGAGGTCATCGTCGGCTGGATGCGCGGACAATATGAATTTGATCCAGTTGCGGCGGAGCTGGGTTTCGGAGGCAAAGACGACCCCGCGCCGTCCTGGGAAATTGACCTGGGCGACGGTCGCAAACTTGCGTTGCAAGGGCGGATTGACC
>JAJXXI010000066.1 GCA_021781185.1 bacterium | reverse complement strand
CCTCCTGGGATTGCGGCGGGCCACCGTAACCCTTGCCATTGCCGTTGCCGCCCTGCGCCGGCCCGTTTTGTGCAAGTGCAGAAACGGCTGCGCCGCTCATCATCAATCCGGCCATCATTATTGCGATTAGTATTTTTTTCTTCATAACTGTTCTTTCGTTGGTTTTTTGGATCTGTTGGTTGAATGCTTCGATGGCATTCCTTACAGCAGAGCAGACCACGACGGGTTAAACAGGATGCGTGTGCTTGGATTACAATTCTTTAATGTGGCATGGCGGCGCGAGCCAAGGGGAGGTTGTTTGACCTGAACATGTTCGGAAAACCAAGGTTAATTTTTTGAGTCAAACGAAAGTTATTCACAATTAGTTGTGTTGTTTTTCAAGGTGGCACACAACATATTGCGATTTTCCCTTTACAGGGAACAGCAGCTTTGGTTGCCTAGCGATGACAATTCAATGTATCTAAAGAATCTCACGGTTTTTGGTTTTAAGTCCTTCGCGGACAAGACGGCGCTGAACTTTCAGCCCGGCGTTACCGCCATCGTCGGGCCGAACGGCTGTGGCAAGTCCAACGTCTCGGACGCCATCCGCTGGGTTTTGGGCGAACAGTCGGCCAAGGCTCTGCGCGGTGGTGAAATGGCCGATGTGATCTTTAACGGCACTGACGGGCGCAAGCCGATGGGCATGGGCGAGGTTTCCCTCACGCTGGGTGGCGTCAGCGAGGAAAGTCTGAAGGCGGCGGGCGTCGAAGTTTCTTATGATGAAGTCACGCTGACGCGCCGGATTTTCCGCGATGGTGGCAGTGAATATTTTCTGAACCGCACCTCGTGCCGTTTGAAGGACATCCAGCAGTTGTTCATGGGCACGGGCGTTGGCCGGACGAGCTACAGCATTCTGGCGCAGGGCCACATCACGCAGATTCTTTCCAGCAAGCCGGAAGACCGCCGGATGATTTTCGAGGAGGCGGCCGGCATCACGAAGTTCAAATCGCAGAAAAAGGAATCGCTGCGCAAGCTGGAATACACCGAGCAGAATCTGTTGCGCATCGCCGACACGATCCAGGAAGTGAAACGCCAGATTGGTTCGCTGCAACGCCAGGCGGCCAAGGCGCGGCGCTACAAACAGATTTCGTTGGAGCTGCAACATCTGGAAACGCAGCTCGTTCGTCATCAATTTGACGTGCTGCAAGGGGAAATCGCCGAGCGCCAGGCGGCGGTGGAAAATCTGCGCAACGAAATCGAGACGGGATCAAATGATGTTCTCCGTTACGAAAGCGAAATTTCCAAGCTGCGCGAAAACCTGTCCGGGTTGGAACACGAAGTCGCGGCGCAGCAGCAGCGCGGCTTGGAATTGAAGTCGGAAATCAATCGTCACGACAGCCGCATTCATTTCAATCAGGAACGCCTTCAAGAAATCGAATCGCAGAACCTCAAGGCGCTGGAAGAGATCGCGCAGGCCGAGGAGCGGCATCGCGCCGCGCAGGAAGAGCTGGTGGCCATCACCGGGAATCTGGCCGCGGCGGAAGCAGCGCTGACGCAGCACCAGGAAGCCTTGCAGACCAGGCAGAGTGCGCTCCGCGAAGTTGAGGAGGGATTGCGCCAGCGCCAGGAAACGCTCCGTCAGGCGCAATCGGCGGCGTTCACCGCAGCGCAGGATTCGTCGCGCGTTCGCAATGAAATCAGTGCGCTCGAATTGCAGAAGCAGGGCAACATCGTCCGCCTCGAAAAACTGTCGGCGGAGAAGATGCAGTTGGAGGAAGACCGCTTCCGGCTCGAAGCGCGGCTGCAGGAATTTACCACCAGCGTCGAAGTGGAAAGGCTCAATGTCGCCACCACGCGCGGCTCGGTCGAGCAGCACCAGAATCGGCTGCGCGAATTGCAGACGGAATTGCAGGCGGCCTCCGTTGAGCAGGACAGTTTTTTGCAGCAGCAGGCGGAGAAACGTTCCCGGCTCCACGTGCTGGAGCAGTTGGAAGGTTCGCGTGAAGGCTTCGATGCCGGCGCGGTCGCCGCGTTGCGCCAGTCGCGCTCCGTCATCGGCTCGCTTGCGGATCGGATTCGGGTGCCGGATCAATTCATCACCGCAGTCGAGAATGCCTTGGGCCACAATCTCCAACTGGTGCTCACGGAACAGCCGTCTTCGGCGGAGGAAATTTTGGCCGGCTTGAGCGCAAGCAAATCCGGTCGCGCCAGCGTCGTGGCGTTGTCGTCCCAGGAATACAGCGAGGCAAACCAACTGGCCTTTACGGGTGAAATGGCACCAGTATCCGGCCCGGTGAGTGAATTGCAAACCGGCCAGATCGTTCACGCGATGAGTGTGATCCAGGCCGAGCCCACGGTGGAACCGCTGCTGAAATCATTGTTGGTCCGCACGTTCATCGCTGCGGATTTGAAGACCGCCAAGGCGCAACTCCAGAACGGCCACGCCGGCTGCGATTTTGTGACGCTGGGCGGCGATTTGCTGAATCGGCACGGCATTTACACAGGTGGCATCCTCAATGCCGGTGGTAATGGCAAGGCGCCATCCTCCATTCTGGGCCGCAAGAACCAGATTGCGGAGTTGCAGGCGGAGTTGACGGAGCTTCAGGAGCGCGTGGCCGGGGCGGGCCAGAAGCGCGGCACGTTGGCGGGGGAACAAACGGAATTGCAGGCCAGCCTGCAGCGGGCGCAGGTCGAATTGCGCCAGCAGGAAGTCGCCATTGCCACGCGCGAGGGGGAGTTTAATGCGCTCACGAATTCCAATCGCCTCCTGCACCACAGGATTGACACCGTGGTCTTTGAGATCGAAAGCCTCGCCGCTCAGGAAACGGAAGGTTTGCAGAAGCGCGAGGCGCTGGCTGTGCGGTTGAACGAGTTGGAGGTCCGTGAGCGTGCGGCGCAGGAACAGGTCGTCACGTTGACCACGGAACTGGAAGAACTCCGCGTGGCCCGCGATGCCGCCAGCGCTGCCCTGACCGAAAGCAAGGTGGCCCTCGCGTCCGACGAGCAACTGGCTTCGTCGTTCCGCCAGCAGCGCATCTTGCTGGGGCATCGCATTGGTGAATTAAGCCAGTTGGTGGACGCCCGGCGCAATGAGTGTTCCTCCTTCATCTCACGCAAGGAGCAGGCAGAGGCGGAGATTCAGGATTCCCAATCCCAGATCGAGCGCCTGCACCTTGAGCGCGAGGGCGTGAACGTCAAGACCGCCGAGTTGGTCGGTCATAAGAATGCGCAGGACGGCGAAATTTCGCAGCGCGACGAGTCGTTGCGTTCGCAGCGCAACCGGCTGACGGAAATCCAAAATCAGCGGGGCGCTCTCGATGTGGAGCTGGCGCAAAAAAGCATGAGGGTCCAGAACCTGCGCGAAAAGGTGCAGCAGAAATATCACCTCAATCTCGATGACATCCGCAGCGAGTGCATCACCGTGACCCAGGTCGACGAGGGGCCGGCGAAGATCGAAACGCTCACGCCGGAGCAGCTGGCCGAGAGCGGTGCCGGCACGGACTGGGGCTTGGTGCAGCAGCAGGTCGAAGCGCTGCAACAGAAGATTGACGACATGGGCGCGGTGAATCTGGTGGCCATCGAGGAATACGAAGAAACCGAGCAGCGCCACCAGTTCCTCTCGACGCAGCACGACGATTTGGTGAATGCCAGGACGCAATTGCTTGAAATCATCAATCGCATCAATGACCAGACGCGGCAGATGTTCTTGGAGACGTTCGAGAAGATTCGCGATAATTTTCGCGCGATGTTCGTGGACGTTTTCGGCGGCGGCAAGGCGGACCTCGTGTTGTCGGATACCACCGATGTCTTGGAAAGCGGCATTGAGATTGTCGCCCGTCCGCCCGGCAAGCAGTTGCAGAGCATCTCGCTGCTGTCCGGCGGCGAGCAGACGATGGTCGCCGTGTCGCTGCTCTTCTCAATTTATCAGGTCAAGCCCAGCCCGTTCTGCGTGCTGGACGAGCTGGACGCCCCGCTCGATGAGGCCAACGTCATCCGTTTCGTGAAGATTTTGCAGCGGTTTCTGGCGCATTCGCAGTTTGTCATCATCACGCACAACAAGCGCACGATTGCGATGGCGGACGTGCTTTACGGCGTGACGATGCAGGAACGCGGCGTAAGCAAGATCGTGAGCGTGAAATTCCACAAGGCGGATGAACAGCCGCAGTTGCCGCAAAATGCCGAGCCGGCGATGGCTTAGCTCCCAGTATTTGCCGCTGGAGAGGACGAGTTTTGCCCCAATAACTTGAGCTCAATTTCAAAACCGTGGCAGCCGATGTAAGGAGGCTCCAATCCTTCTTCGGTTCGAGCCTCGTTGCCTCGGCTGCTACGAAGAATTAGAAGAGCCTCGCATGGTCCCGCTTTTGTCCATGGCTATTGGCTTTTTAGCGGCTGCTTGATTTCTTCCGGCAAATCCAGACTGTTGATCCATTTCATGGCGGCCGCCGGGTCGGATTTCATCCATTGCCGGGCAACCTGAAGTTGAAATTTTTGCCGCGTGGTTTCATTGGTTACGGATTGGGTCCACTGCGCGGCGTATTCGGGATATTTCGCAACGGCTCCTTCGAGAAAGGCGCTGACCATTGCGTCGTTGGTGGTT
>JAJXXI010000349.1 GCA_021781185.1 bacterium | reverse complement strand
TGGTTGTCCTGCCAACCGAGTTGCCGGGCGATCATCACCACACCAATCAGCACGGGAACGAGCACCACGTTCACCAAGGGGCCGGCGGCGATGCTCCACAACTGGGCGCCGGGCCGTTGGGGCGGGTTGACGTAGGCGACGCCGCCGAGCGGCCAGAGGACAATCAGGTTGGCCTGGCCGCCGACCGACCGGCACGCCAGCGCATGGCCGAATTCATGCGTCAGCACGATCAGGAACAGCGCCAGAATTTCGAGCGCGCTCCAGCCGTAGTTGGAATAGGCGTTTGGCCGGCTGGTGAAATACAAGAATGCGAGAAACCAGCCCCAGTGCAGGTAAACGTCAATTCCCAGCAGCCGGAACAATTTGATGGAGCCGCGTTGGGTTGGCATCAGAGCGCTCCTTTGATGAGTTTGAGCAATGCCGTGTGCGACTCGACCGCTTTGAATTGCGGGAATTCCCGCTTCACATTGTCCGGCGCGTGAATCAGAAATCCGACATTCGCCTCGCAGAGCATCGCGGTGTCATTGTAGGAATCACCGGCGGAAATGACGTGGTAATTCAGCGACTTCAGCGCGGCGACGGACTTCTGTTTCTGGTTCGGCTGGCGCAATTGATAGCCGGCAATGCGGTCGTTTTTGACGATGAGCCGGTGGCAAAACAGCGTGGGCCAGTTCAACTGGCGCATCAGCGGCTGGGCGAACTGCTCAAACGTGTCGGACAGGATGATGACTTGGACGAGCGAACGGAGTTCATCGAGAAATTCCTTGCCGCCGGGCAGCGGCTGGAGCGTGCCGATGACTTCCTGAATCTGGGAAAGCGTGATGCCGTGCTGGTCGAGGATGCCGATGCGGTAGTTCATCAGCTTGTCGTAGTCCGGCTCGTCGCGCGTGGTGCGGCGCAGTTCCGGGATTTTGGTTTTCTCGGCGACGGCGATCCAGATTTCCGGCGTCAACACGCCTTCCATGTCCAAAGTGACGATTGCTTGTTTCACAGGCGCGCAGTTTTTCAAAATGGGGCCAACGTGTCCAGCTTCACGAAGCCGGTTCCGGCGCGGGCGGGCGGGTGGGCAGTTCGTCCAAAGCCCTTTTTGCCCCGGGAAAACCCGGCTGCAGGCGGAGCGCCTCGTGGAACTCGGCGGCGGCCTTGGATGGTTGGCCGAGTTGCACCAGCACCTCGCCGAGGTGGAAATGGGCGGCGGCGGAATCCGGGCGCAATTTCAGCGTGGCGTCAAAACAGCGCGCTGCTTCCGTCCATTGATGATCCTGCGCGAAGAACACGCCGAGATTGAACTGTGCATCGGCATTGTCGGGGGCCAGTTGCGCGGCGGCCGCCAGATGCGGGAGCGCGTCGCTTTTCCGGCCCATTTCCAGGAGGCAGATGCCGAGGTTGAACTGGCTGACGGCGTAGCGCGGCTCAATGTTGACGGCATCCTGGTAAAGTTCCCGCGCCGATTCGTATTGGCCCGCATTTTCCAGCGCCTTGCCCAGCGCGTTGTCGGCGACGTAATTTTTGGTGGTCACCTGCAAGGCGCGGAAGAACAGGTTCGCCGTGTTGCGCCAGTAGTTGATTTGAATGGAGGTGGCCAGCACGCAGCCGGCCAGCACGCTGCCGCCCAGCAGCGTGAGGAGCAGGTTTCCGTTGGGCCGGGCGGCGCAATATTCGGAAACGCCCCATACCACCACGATGAACAGGCCGATGGACGGAATATAAGTATAACGATCCGCCATGGATTGCGCGCCAACCTGCACAAAACCGATCACGGGAACCAGCGTGCCGAGAAACCAAAACCAACCCGCTGCCAGCCACGGACGCGGGCGGACCAGCACGAGGGCCAGCGCGGAGAGCAGCAGGAGCAGCAGCACGGAACCGGCAATGGCCGCCGCCGGCCAGTGATAAACATAGGGATAAACGATGGCCAGATCGGTCGGCCAAAACAGTTTTGACAGATAGCGCGCGTAGGCCACCGGCACATTGCCGAGCCGGCTGGACCATTCGACTGGACTGACCGCACCGCCGCCGCGCTGGGCCAGAAAGGTCAGGGCCGAAGCCGTCAGCGATAGAACGAAGAATGGGATTTTTTCCACGAGCAGCCGGACGGGAAATTTGGAATTCCCGATTCGGAATCCGGAAATTCTCTGGAGCGGCCACAAATCCAGCAGCAGCAGCACGAACGGCAGCGTCACGGCCATCGGTTTGGACAGCATGGCGCAGGCGCACGACAACAGGGCCAGTCCATAGAATGTTTTTCGGTGACGATCGGGTGCTGGCGTGACGGTGGAATTTCCAGGCCTTCCACCTCGGGCATAACGTGCATAGGCGAGGAGGGTGAGCAGCCAGAAAAAGGCGCTCAACACGTCCTTGCGTTCCGCGATCCACGCGACGGATTCCACGTGCAGCGGATGCCAGGCAAACAGCGCGGCGACGGCGGCGCTGCGCCAGGGTTTGCCGGTGGTGTAACGCAGAAAGGCGAACAGCAGGAGCGTGTTGGCGATGTGAAACAACACGTTCACCAGATGATGACCGCCGGCATGGAGGCCGAACAACTGGCAGTCCAGCATGTGCGAAATCCACGTCAGCGGATGCCAGTTGGCGGCGTGCGCACCGTTGAAGGCCCAGACGATCCCATGCCAGGTCAGCCCGGCCTTGGTGACGGGATTGTCGGTGATGTAATCATCGTCATCAAAGCCGATGAACGGGAAATGCGTGACCGGCCAGTAGAGCGCCAGGGTGCCAAGCGCCAGCAGCAGGCAAATGATGACGGTCTGCGGCGGGGGGGACAATTTGGCGTTTGGGGTGGTCAAGCGGGCGTCAATTTTTCAGAACGGTCATGGCTTGTCCAGCGGTTCGGACGCTGATTTCAGTTCGGGGTGGGTGGCGAGCAGTTGATCGAGCGCCGTGCTGGCCTGGGGAAATTGCGGTGCCAGCCGGAGGGCCGCTTGATAATGCGCGGCCGCCTCGGGAAATTTGCCCTGCTGCTGCAAGGCGTCGCCCAGAAAAAATTCCGCGCGGGCTGACTGCGGAGCCAGCTTCAGGGCCAGGGCGAACTGCACTCCGGCAACCGCCGGTTGATGGTCTTGCAACAAGGCCTGACCCAGGTTGGAATGGGTTTCCGGATTGGCCGGTGCGAGCCGCACGGCTTCCCAGAAATGGGGGATTGCCCCGGAGGGGTTGCCTTGTTTCATCAGGACGAGACCCAGGTTGAGCTGGGCTTCGGCAAAATCGGGTTTTAATTTCAAGGCCTCGGAAAACTGTCCGGCGGCTTCGTTCCACCGGGATTGTTGCATGAAAATCGCCCCCAGAAGATTGCGGGCCTCGGGAAAGTCGGGCTGGAGTTTCAGCGCAGCCCCGATCTGGGTTTGGGCCTCCGCCAGTTTTCCACGCTGTTGTAAATCATCGGCGAATTCATACCGCAGGCCGGCGTCATTGGGCAGCAACTTGACCACGGCGGCAAACCGCTGAAACGCTGCCTCCGGCTGATGATTTTGAATCAGGTCGGTGGCGAGATTGCGCAAGGGCGGCCAATAGTTGGGGCCGACGCGGATGGATTCCTCAAACGCGTTTATGGCGTCCGCGCGGCGTCCGGCCTGGTCCAGCGCGCAGCCCAGGGCGTTTAGCGCCACAAAATTATTTTTGGTGGTGTCCACTGCGTGCGCGAAAAGATTGACGTTGTTCCGCCAATACTGGATTTGCCCGGCAGTGGCCAGCACACAGCCGGCCAGCGCACTGACGCCGAGGCCGGCGAGCCACCGCTTTTCCTGCGGCCGTGCCGCACCGATTTCCGCCACGGCCCAGACCACCACCACAAACAGCCCGATGGATGGCAGGTAGCAGAAACGATCTGCCATGGATTGCATGCCTGCCTGCACCAGGCCGATCACCGGCACCAGTGTGCCGAGAAACCAAAACCAGCCGAAGGCCAGCCAAGGTTGCCGGCGGATCAGCAGCAAGGCCAATCCCGAAATGGCCAGCAGCAGCAGGACCGATCCGGCAACGGCCAGTGCCGGCCAGTCATAAACATAGGGGTAGAAAATGGACAGGTCCGCCGGCCAGAAAGTTTTGGACAAATAGCGCACATACAAAACCGGAATATTCTCCAGCCGTATGCTCCAAGCCACCGGATTGACCGCGCCCGTGCCGCGCTGGGCAAAAAAAGTGAGAACGGAAACCACCAGCGCCAGCAGCAGGAAGGGGAATTTTTCCAGCAATAAACGGCGGTTCAAACCGGAAACCGAAAACCGAAAATCGGAAATTCTCCGGAGCGGCCAGAGATCCAGCAGCAACAGCACAAAAGGCAGCGTCACCACCATCGGCTTGGACATGATGGCTCCCGCAAAAAACAGCAAGGCGGCGGTGAAATAAAGCAGCGGCCGACGATTGCCGGGTGGCGCAGAGTTGGGATTGTCAGGCGTCACGGTTTGGACATAACGCGCGTATGCGAGCAGGGTGAGCAGCCAGAAAAAGGCGCTCAACACATCCTTGCGTTCCGCAATCCATACGACGGATTCCACGTGCAGCGGATGCCAGGCAAACAGCGCGGCGACGGCGGCGCTGCGCCATGGTTTGCCGGTGGTGTTGCGCAGAAAGG
>JAJXXI010000276.1 GCA_021781185.1 bacterium | reverse complement strand
TCCAATGTGGTGTTTGCCAACGGCTGGGTGGCGCGCAAAAATGGCGACGTGTTCATCTACTATGGCTCGTCCGACACGCGCACGCACGTCGCCACCACGACGGTGGACAAGCTGCTGGATTATTGCCTGAACACGCCGCCGGACGCGCGCCGATCGAAATTATGCGTGGACCAGCGGTGCAAGCTGATCGAAAGCAATCTGCGGTAAGGGTTGCCAGTTTGCCACCGGTGCCGGACGTAGCGATCAGCCGGTCTTTGACGAGGGCTGGCAGAGCGAGAAAATTGCTGTGACGCGGCATCCGGTTTGAAGTTGTCTGAACTGGGTGGCCCCAATTAGAATCACGGGGTTGACCCGGCGGCACTCAACCGTCCGGGGAACTTTTTTTCACACAGCAAACAACCGTTCCTCACACATGAAATTTACGCACAAAACCATCGTTTTCGCGGCCGTGGCCGGAATGCTCGCCGGCTCAACAATTTCGCGGGCGGCGGATCCTGCGTTTTGGGCCTGGGCCCAGACGCCGCCCATGGGCTGGAACAGTTGGGACGGATTCGCCACGACGGTGACCGAGGCGCAGACGCGGGCGCAGGCCGATTTCATGGCCCAAAACCTGAAACAGCACGGCTGGCAATACATCGTCGTGGACATCCAATGGTATGAACCGAACGCCACCGGCTTCGATTATCACCAGGGCGCAAAACTGGAGATGGACGCGTATGGCCGCCTGATGCCGGCGACCAATAAATTTCCGTCCGCGAGGGATGGTCAGGGGTTCAAGCCGCTCGCCGATTACGTTCACCGCCTCGGCCTGAAATTCGGGCTGCATTTGATGCGTGGCATTCCGCGCCAGGCCGTGGCCGCCAAAACACCGGTCAAAGGCACGCGTTACACCGCTGCCGACATCGCCGACACGAACAGCGTCTGCCAGTGGAACACCGACATGTATGGCGTGGACATGAGCAAGCCCGGCGCGCAGGCGTATTACAATTCCGTCTTTGACCAGTTCGCGGCGTGGGGCCTGGATTTCGTGAAGGTGGACGATCTGTCGCGTCCGTATCACACGGCGGAAATCGAGGCGATTCGCAAGGCGATTGATCAGACTGGCCGGCAAATCGTTTTCAGCACGTCACCGGGCGCAACGCCATTGAGCGATGGCGAAAATGTCAGCATCCATGCGAACATGTGGCGCATCAGCGATGACTTCTGGGACAACTGGAAGCTGCTGTTTGACCAGTTCGCCCGCGTGCGCGACTGGACGCCGTTCCGCGGCCCCGGCCACTGGCCCGATGCGGACATGCTGCCCATTGGGGTGCTGCAAATGGGGAAAAACAAAACGCATTTCACTCGCGATGAGCAAATCACCCTGATGTCGCTCTGGAGCATTGCCCGCTCGCCGCTGATGATCGGCGCGGATTTGACCAAGCTCGATGATTTCACGCTCGGCCTGCTGACCAACGACGCAGTCATTGCCGTGAACCAAAACAGCACTGGCAATCATCAGTTGTTTCAGCACGACGGACTTTACGCGTGGGTGGCCGAGGTGCCGGGCTCGGCGGACAAGTATCTCGCGGTGTTCAACACGCGCAGTCAACCGAAGGATGGCGCCCCGCCGGCGGATGCAACCAATGGCGCGACGGCCGTGCCGGTGAAATTATCCGATCTTGGCTTTCCCGGTGCAGTCAAGGTGGAGAATCTCTGGACCCACCGGGCGCTCGGCCTGTTCACGAATGAGTTTGCCCCTGTGATCAATTGCCACGGGGCAGGTCTCTATCGAATCAAACCCGCCCACTGATACCTGTCCGCTCCGGGTGAGCGCAATCATTCCACGTAAACCGGAACCACCCGGAAATCCCCGTTGTGAAATGGCAACGTCGCACCACGTTGCATTGCCAAATAAGCCAGCCGCGGCCAAACGGTTTTAACCGCGCTTCAAGGCTGCCAGACGGCCCGCCAGAATTGTTGAGGCAGAACGGATGTGGTGAAGTTCGTCCAATTCAACCAACTGCTCGTGAGCAAATTTGTTGAGACCGGACTCCAATGAATCAGATCAATTGAGGATTGAATCACATACGGCACGCCAGACTGGCCTTGAAGCTGAAACACATAATTGCTGCCGGGTGCCGCGATGGACTGCAACGTGGGCGCATCCGGCGCAAAGGTGTAGAGCGTCACGGAATATGGCGGAAACGTCGCGGTAAAATTGGTGCTGATGCCGCCGACGGTATTCGTGGCAATGTCCTGAGCACCGGCAACGAGTGAATTGGTGCGCGCAGCGTCATCTTGGGCGATGCCGAAAGCACGGGTTGTGGCGGTCAGCCACGGGAAAAAATGGGTGAGCGTGATTTGGGCATTCAGGTTTGTGACACCGCTTTTGTTGATGATCAGCAAGGCGAGCGCCCCGTCGGCCTTGCGCGCCGCATAGCTGGAAAGCAGTGAATAATCGCTGGTTGTATTCAGCACGGTGTCACCGGGCTGCGTGAAGTATTGCATCAATTTGAAGGTGTAAAACGTGGGATACCGGGTGTTGGCGTTGCCGATGATGCCGAGGTCGCCATTCGTGCGCCAGCCGTAGAGCGAGGCACTAAAATCGCCGGCGGTGTCGGTGCTATTCCGCAGATCCCACCAGATGAAAGAATTGAATTCGGTTTTCATCAACTGAGCGAGACTGTCGGCCAGATAAAGCCCATTGACGATGCTGGTGGACTGCTTCCCCTGACTGCCGGCATCGGCATTGTTCTCCGTGCAAAACAATTGAATGTTGGTCCCCTGTTCACCCATATAATCCGAAATCATCTGGCGCAGGTCGGCGGCATCCAAGGCCCAATTGGTAGAAGTCTGAAGCAGGGTTTGGTCGTCGTCTTTGCCGTATTCCGGATAGACATGATGCACCACGAAATCGGGCGTGATTCCAAGCGACTTCAACGTCGCGAGCACCACGGGCGTCCAGCCGTAATGAGTGATGCCGGTGCGCGCATTGTAAATGGGATGGTTGGTGTAGCCGTTGGCGGAGTCATCCTCGCCAGTGACAACCGGCACGCCGATTTTGATGGTGAGATCGGCCTGCTTCATCAGCTTGAAGTAACCGGCCGCGCGGACGGCGTAGGTGTAGGGGTCATGCGGCAGGCTGTTCGAATCCGTCTCCCAAGTGCCGTAACATTCGTTGCCAATTTCCCAATATTTGAAGCCGTAATTATTGTTTTTGACGTTGGACACCCAGGCAGCCGCTTCATTGCTCGTGCCGGTGCCGTAGTTGACCGTGATCACTGCCTGAACCCCGGCATTGGTGGCAACGTGGACAAAGTTCGAATAGGACGTCTGCCACGCCCATGTGTTATTCAGCGACCGCCCAGTTGCCCAGTGATATTCGTCCGAAAGCGACCCGCCGGGAAAACGAAGGATATGCGTCCCCAGTTCATTCAAGGCATTAGACGTGTAAGTAGTGTCGAAATAACCATCCCAGATGGCCGTGTTTAAGCCGAACCAGCGGGCGTCAGCGGCGCGAAGCGTCTGGCTGGCATCCACGCCCACATGAACCAGAGGCGGGGGCGGGTCGGCATTGAACTGGATGTCATCCAGATAAAACGTCGGCTGCACGACGCCAATGCGGCTCTGAATCACAAAGCCCGTGCAATTGGTCATGCTGGCCACGCCCAATGAAGACAGCGGAATGGTGATCTGCTGCCAGGTGTTCGTCGGCAGCGCGGCCAGGGAATAGTGAAGCTGCCCCACATTGGCGTTGGTTCCGATGTGGAGCAGCCCATAGACTTGTAATTGCTGACCACCGCTGGCCCCGCCATTGACCCAGAAACTCAGACTGCTGTAAGGCGAACTGTCAAAATCAGGGTGGTAAACCTGCAGGCCGTCATAGTTCACCGTGGCAATGGTGACGCTGACCGAATCCGAGCCGGAATGGACTGGCGAAGTATTGGCGTAATTATGTGTTGCCCAACCCCAGTCTTGAAAGCCGTTAACAAGGCTGTCGGTATAGACAGTCAGTGCAGTTTGCGCATTTCCCACTATTCCGGAATTTAACAGGCAGAACAGAACTGCCTCCAAAACCAGCCAGCGTCTTCCTTTTGAGAAATATTGGAGGGAAACGCGGTGTCTCTCCATGGGAAGAAATATGGCTAACCTGGCTTGATGAAGGGAAGCCAGCATTAACGTGATGCCGAGGTCAAGGGTGCCAGATAAAAGCAATCCGGATTGTCAGGGGACTGGGCCGTTGAACTTTGAATAACATTGCCTTGGCCGCTGAGTGAAACCGTGTAGGTGCGGGGATCCTTCCATTTGTGAACTTCCGAGTGCCCATCCGCAAAGGCCATTCCGCCGGCACCGCCATGCAAACCGGTAGGCTGGTCAATCAAATAGGTGTGCCCGGCCGTCGCCATTGCGGCAATGGCCATGCTGCCGTCATTGATGGTGCGCGGGTTTTCATCTATGAAAACCCAAGTGTTGGCCGGACCGGGCCGGTTGAATGACGACATTTTTCCGTAGGTCAACCAGGCCGGTTGACTGGCATTATAAGCATTGCCGGGCAGCCACCCACCGCCTACCGGCGAACCGACCGGGCGGGAATCTGTTCCTCCCATGG
>JAJXXI010000384.1 GCA_021781185.1 bacterium | reverse complement strand
CTCATGGTCGGGCGCATGTTCATCGGCGGAATGAATTTTTCGCCGCCATTGCAAAATGCGGACGGCCGCCCACGGCGTGACGATGAAGGAAATGGCCAGCGAGAAAAACATCGCCGCCGTCGCGCCAATCGGAATCGGGCGCATGTAAGGCCCCATCAGTCCGCCGACGAACGCCATCGGCAGCACGGCGGCGATCACCGCGAAGGTCGCGAGAATGGTCGGGTTGCCAACCTCGCTCACGGCTTCGATGGCCACGACAGCGCGGTTGCGACCCTTGCTTTCCGGCAGATGAAAATGACGGACGATGTTCTCGACCACGACGATGGCGTCATCCACGAGGATACCGATGGAGAAAATCAGCGCGAAGAGGGTGATGCGGTTCAACGTGAATCCGTAGAGGTAGAATACCAGCAACGTGAGGGCGAGCGTCGCGGGAATTGCGAGCAGCACGATCAGCGACTCGCGCCAGCCCAGCGCCAGCAAAATGAGGAACGACACGCTCACGACGGCGAGCAGCATGTGCCAGAGCAGCTCGTTGGATTTTTCCTCTGCCGTGCGGCCGTAGTTGCGCGTGACGGTCACCTGAACATCGGACGGAATGATATAACCTTTGAGCGTGTCCAGTTTCTTCAGCACCTCGTCGGCCACCGTGATCGCATTTGCGCCCGGCCGCTTGGCGATGGCAAGGGTCACGGCCGGTTCCTCGGCGGAAATTCCGTTCGCCGCACCCGAGCCAAAAAACACATATTGGTTTGGTTCCTCGCCGCCGTCCACGATGGTGGCAACGTCGCGCAGATAAACCGGCCGGCCGGCGTAAACGCCCACCACCACGTTGCCCACGTCCTCGGCGTTGCGCAGAAACGCGCCGGTTTCCACGATGATTTGATGATTATCGCCGGTCAGATCGCCGGTGAAATTCTGGCGGTTTGCCTGCTGGATCATCGGCACCAGGCCGGCGGGCGCGAGGTTCCGGGCTGCGAGTTTTACCGGATCGAGCAGCACGCGAATCTGCCGGTGTTCGCCGCCGATGATGGTTGTTCCGGCAACCTGCGGCACCTGTTTCACGGCGTCATCCACCTGTGCAACCAGCCGGCGCAGCGCGAGATGATCGTAGTGCGCGCTGTGAAACGTCAGGCAGAGAATCGGCACGTCGTCAATGGACCACGCCTTGATGAGCGGCTGGGAAACGCCGTGCGGAATTTTATCGTAATTCGACTGTAGTTTCTGGTTCAGCCGCACCAGGCTGGTCTGCATGTCTTCACCCACCTTGAACCGCACGATCGCCAGCGACTGGCCTTCGCTGGAGGTGGAATAAATGTATTCCACGCCGGGAATTTCCCAGAGCAGTTTCTCCATCGGACGGGTGACGCGGTCCTCGACCTCCTTGGCGCCCGCACCGGGCATGGAAACCATCACGTCCACCATCGGCACCTTGATCTGCGGCTCCTCCTCGCGCGGCAGCATGATGACTGCGAACAGGCCGAGCAGCAGTGATGCAATGACGATGAGCAGCGTCAGCTTGGAATCAATGAACGCATGGGCAACGCGGCCCGCGATGCCGGGCGGCGCAGGATGCGGTTGTTCTGGGGAATTGTTCACGACAGTTAAAAATTAATTTTGAGGGTGGCGGCGCAACTGGTGATTTATCACTTTCCAATGACCACCGGCTGTCCATCCGTCAAGGCCGCCGCGCCATCCGTCACGACCTGCTCGCCGGAATTCAAGCCGGAGACCACCTCGATTTCATTGCCGACGCGGTCGCCCGTTTTGATGAGGCGCAATTCTGCGTGGCCGTTCGTGACCACAAAAACCAGTTCCATCTGTCCACGCCGGATCATCGCAGCGAGTGGGACGCGGATTGTAGCCGCTTCGCCCACCGGCACGGCGACGCGGCCGAACTGTCCCGAGCGCAACCCCGGCGCGGCCGGCAAATCCAGCTTCATCAAAAACGTGCGGCTGTCCGGATCGGCGGTGGGCGAAACCTCGGCCACGGTGGCTTCGGTTGTATTCGTCGCGGTGCCGATGCGCACGGCCAACCGGTCGCCTGATTTCACATTGCCGCCGAGCGCATCCGGAATGTCGGCCCACAATTGCAAGGCCGAAGGATCTTCGAGGTTCACCAACGGTTTGCCTGGCGCGGCGAGATCCCCCACGTCAACCCACTTCTTCGTGATCACGCCCGCAAACGGTGCCGTGATTTCGACATAGCTCAACATGGCTTTGGCCTCGGCCACGGCGCTTTGGGCAATCCGTTGGCGCGCCTGTGCGGAATCGTATTCGGCGCGCGTCGCGCTCTGCTGGGCAAACAGGGCGGAAGTGCGTTTCCAATCGCGGTCGGCTTCCTCCAGCGACGCCTGCGCCTGTTCCAGCCGCGCGGCCACTTCGGCGGCATCCAGCCGGGCGATCAACTGGCCCTTCTGCACCGTCTCACCCAGCGTCACCGGCAGTTCCGCGATGCGCCCGCTCAACCGGGCTTCCAGCGTGGCGTGCAGTTTCGCGCGCACCGTGCCAACCTCCTCGTTGGCCAGCATTCGTGATTTGTTTTCGACGGTCTGCACGCGCACTTGGGCGGTTGGCAGGCTGGCCGATTGCCCGTTCTGGTGCTTTGCGCCACAACCAGCGAGCGCGAGCGCGATGGCGGCGGCCGGAAGAAAAATCAGGGTTTTCGGAATCAGTCGTTTCATATCATTGGGAAGACGTTTGCGAATCCAGTTGCGGCAGCGCGAGCGCCTTGCGGAGCGCGGCGATGGCAATGCACCGGTCCGACTCGGCTTCCGCGCGGTGAACGCGGGCCGCGACGAGCGCAGTTTCGGCGTCAATCAGTTGCGTCGAAAGGGCCAGTCCCTGCGCGAAACGGTTGCGCGTCAGGCTGGCACTTTCCTCCGCCTGCTCGACCGATTTTCCGGTGACCGCCAGGCGTTCATTGGCGGTGTCTAGATTCAGCCGGGCTTGTTCCACTTCGAATTCCAGTGCCAGCCGCAGTTTGCGATCCTGCTCGCGGGCGGCGGCGAGACTGGCTTCCGCCTTGCGGGTCTTGGCGCGGGTGGAAAAACCGTCCCACAAATTCCACTGCGCCATAAGGCCGGCCGAATAGCTTTTGCCGTCGCCTTGGGTCACCCAGCCGTAATCGTAATCCAGGCTGCCGAAAGCGCTGACCCGCGGCAGGTAACCGCTTTTCGCTCCGCGGAGCTGCGCCTGCGCCGCGCGTTCGCGTTCGTGGGCGGCGGCCAGCTCAGGACGATGGGAAAAATCCCCCAGGCCGGGTGCGCGGACATTCGGCGCGCTGTCGGCCACGGTGAAAGCGCCGTCTTCAATGCCCAGCAAATTGCGCAGCGCGCGTTGGGCCAAAGTGTTGGCGCTGCGGGCGCGGGCCAGATCTTCGCGCGACTGGGCCAGGCGCACTTCCAGATCCAGCACGTCGGATTTCAACAGCGTGCCGCCCGCCAGCCGGTTTTGAGCCACGTCCAAGTTGGTGCTGAAAGCATTGACCGCCGCCTGCGCGGCCAGAATGAATTCCCGCGTCTTCAACACCGTGTAAAATGCGCGCGACACTTCAAAGCCCAGTTCGTTGCGAATGGCGGCGCTGTCCTGCCGGGCGGCGGCGGCATCCGCCAGCGCGGCGCGGCGGTTGGCAACATTTTGTCCGCCCGCATACAATGGCAAGGTGACGATGCCCCGTGCATTGAGGTCATCCACATCGGGCAGGTTGTTGAAATTTGGCGGCGAACTGTAGTTGTAGGCACGCTGGGCCAGAATATCGCCGAAAACCATCATGGGATTGTCCGTGCGCGTGTAGCTGGACTGGACCTGCAACTGCGGCCAGAAGGTGGCATCCGCCTGTTCGAGTCCGGCCTGCGCTGCGGCGATGCGCTGCTGCGCCAGGCGCGCGTCCGGATTGTGGGCCAGCGCGTAATCCAAGGCGCGCTCCAGCGTCCACGGTTCGGATGCCTGTGCCGCCACGGCGAACACCAGCCACAAGCCGAGAAATCCCAGTTGCCGTTTCATTTGGTGCAGCAGGAGTTTCCTGATTTTTCAGCGGTGGTGCAAGACCCGCCCACGCCCATTTTTTTCAATATCATTTCCAGCGGGCAGAAGTTCGTGAACGACGATTGCAGCAGGTTGAAGCCGACAAACGCCGTGAACCAGAGCCAGTTCGGACTGTGATAATGCGCCAGTAACAGGCTGATGAGGATGAACGCGCCGGCGAACCGGCGGATGATCAAATGCATTTTCATACGCTCCTACGGAGCCGCGAGTTCCGTAAAAGTTACGGACTTTTTCGCCATAAACGGGGCTTGCCAGGCCGGTCTGGCCCGATAGAACCGTGAGGCGACGCCGGGTTGCACGCGCACCAAGCCGTTCAAATCCGGGGCATTGGTGACGACACACCCCAATGCATCCGGCCCCTGCCTCCAAAACACTGCCAGCGGACTGGGTGACGGCGATTCGGCCGCTGATGCAGGTTGGGCGATCGTAACGTAAGCGGGCGTCGTGATGGTTAATGCTGCCGCCCGTGCTGGCCACGACCGCAGCGGCGGCGGCGGCCCGTCCAGTTGCAGCTTTCACCGGAGCCGATGATGGCTTTAAGCGGTCGCGGGTGCGTCGGCC
>JAJXXI010000271.1 GCA_021781185.1 bacterium | reverse complement strand
TCCACCGTTCCCGGAAATGCCCGCCTCCGCTCCAGTTTTACCGGCCCCATCGTTTTCCACTTCAGTCCCCGGCTTTTTAAGCCGATTCAAGGATGAGCAAACGTGCCAGCCCATAGGGCAAACAACAGTTTCAATTGATTGAAAGAAATTCTCGTCATTGAGGATGAAACGACATTCCGCACGGTGGTCTTACGAACGCTGCGCCGGCATGGATTTGAAGCCATTGGTGCTGAAAACGGCACGGAGGGCATGGCCGTGGCATTGGCCCGCCAGCCCCGTCTGATCCTGAGTGATGTGAACATGCCCGGGCAAAACGGGTTTGCGCTGCTGGAGGAATTGCGGGCCCATCCCGAAACCTCGGCCATCCCGGTGATTCTGATGACCGGAGAGCCACAGAAAGCCGATGCGCGCTTCAGCATGGATCACGGCGCGGATGACTATCTGCCCAAACCGTTCTCCATGGAGCAGATGCTGGCTGCGGTGCAGGGCCGGTTGCAAAGGCAGGAAGGCATCAACCGCGCCGTGGAGGCTCAAAACCAGACGGAGCGTCTCAGCGCGCAGGAGAAGTTACGCCTGCAAACCACGGTCATCGAGGCCACCCCCAACGGCATTGCCATCACGGATCGGGCCGGCAGGATTCTCTGGGTCAATCCCGCATTCACCCGGCTCACCGGTTACGAGGCAGACGACGTCATCGGCCGAGCCATCTCAATCTTAAATTCCGGCCAGCAGTCCCGGGAATTCTTCGCCCAGCTCTGGCAGACGATCCTGGAAGGCAAAGTCTGGCATGGCGAACTGGTCAACAAGCGCAAGGATGGCAGTTGTTTCGACGAGGAAATGACAATCACCCCCGTGGCCGGTGCGGACGGGAAGATTCAAAATTTCATTGCCATCAAGCAGGACATTTCGTCCCGCAAACGGATCATGCACATGCTGACCCATGAGCGCGACCTGTTGCAATCGTTGATGGACAACCTGCCGGATCATATTTATTTCAAGGACGCTGACAGCCGGTTCATTCGCATCAACCAGGCCCACGCGCGGCATCTCGGACTGCAACATCCCGATGAAGCCATTGGCAAGAGCGACGCGGATTTTTTCCCCGCAGAGGAAGCACGAGAAAAATTGGAGAACGAGCGCAAACTGCTGTCTGCCGGCAAGCCCATTGTGGGCTTGATTGAACGGGCTGACACCCCCCATCACCCCAAATGGGTGTCCACCACGAAAGTGCCCATTTATGATCGGGACGGCAAGGCGGCCGGCCTGGTGGGCATTTCCCACGACATCACCAATCGCAAGCAGGCAGAGGAGGAACTACAGCGGAAATCGGCTTTCCTGGAAGCCCAGATGAACTCCTCCATAGACGGAATTCTCGTGGTGGATGAACAAGGGAAGAGAACCTTGCAAAATCAACGGCTGGTGAAATTATTCAAAGTTCCTCAGGCCATCGCCGAAGACCAAGACGACCAAAAACTGCTAGACTGGGTCACGCAACAAATCAAGAATCCAGAACAGTTTCTTGAAAAAGTCCGGCATTTATATGCCCACCCGGACAAAATCAGCGTGGATGAAATCGAGTTAAAGGACGGGACGGTGCTGGACCGCTACTCGGCTCCCATGCTGGGCAAAAACGAAAAATACTTCGGCCGCATTTGGACGTTCCGCGACATTACGGAACGGAAACGAGCGGAGACCGAGCGGCAGATGATGGAATTACAACTGCGCCAGTCGCAAAAGCTGGAGTCCATCGGCCAGCTCGCCGCCGGCATCGCCCATGAAATCAACACCCCGACGCAATACGTCGGTGACAACACACGCTTCCTCAAAGATTCTTTCGCCGGCATCTTTCAGGTCTTAAAGAACCACGAAACCCTTTTGGCCGCCGCCCAGCAAAATGCTGTCACACCGGAAATGCTTGCCCATACACAGAAGTTGTTGGCCGCCGGCGATCTGGAATATCTCTCCAAGCAAATCCCCGCCGCGATTGAAGAAACACTTGAGGGCATTGAGCGCGTCAGCAAAATTGTCCGGGCCATGAAGGAATTTTCCCACCCGGGCGGCAAGGAAAAGACGGCGGCGGATCTCAACAAGGCCATCGAAAGCACCGTGACCGTCGCCCGGAACGAATGGAAATACGTCGCGGAAATAAAGCTGGACCTGGCGGCGGACCTGCCGCTGGTGCCCTGTTTTGTGGGTGAATTCAACCAGTGCATCCTTAATCTGATCGTCAACGCCGCCCACGCCATCGGAGACGTGGTGCAAAAGAATCCCGGCACCAAAGGACTCATCACGGTGCAAACCTGGCACGACGGTGACTCCGTGGAAGTGCGGGTGAGCGACACGGGCACCGGTATTGCCGAAGCGGCCCGCCCGAAAATTTTTGAGCCGTTTTTCACCACCAAGGGCGTGGGCAAAGGCACCGGCCAGGGTTTGTCCATCGTTTATGGCAGCATTGTCAAACAGCATGGCGGCTCGGTAAGATTTGAAACGGAGGTGGGGCGGGGCACCACGTTCATTCTCAGGTTGCCCATGCATCCTGCACCTGCGACCGACAGCAGGCAAACAACACCGCCGTAGGTTTAGCCTGAATGAAAACGCTGTTATTTGTAGATGACGAGCCCCGGGTGTTGCAGGGGTTGCAACGCCAGTTGCGCCCCATGCATACCGTGTGGGACATGTATTTCCTTGAAAACGGGAGCAAGGCGCTTGAATTCATGGCCACCCGCCCGGTGGACATCATTATCTCAGACATGATGATGCCGGGCATGGACGGCTCGCAACTGCTGACCGAGGTTCTCCGCCGCCACCCGCAAACGGTGCGCATCGTGTTGTCCGGCCATGCGGAACGTGAATCTGTCCTGCGCCTGGTCGGGCCGGCGCATCAATACCTGTCCAAGCCGTGCGACGCGGATGAGTTGCGCAAGGCCATCGCCCGCGCGTTTGCGTTGCGCGACCTGCTGGAAAACGAGCGGCTCAAACAACTAACCACCCGCATCAACAATCTGCCCTCCCTGCCGGCGCTGCACAGCCAGCTCACCGAGGAACTGCGCCAGGATTCGCCCTCCATGGAACGCGTCGGTGAAATCATTTCCCGCGACATCGGCATGACCGCAAAAATGTTGCAACTGGTGAACTCGGCCTTTTTCGGACTGGCCCAGCCCATCAGCACGCCAATGGATGCCGTGACTTATCTTGGCCTGAACACCATTCGTTCCCTGGCGCTTTCGATGGCCATTTTTTCGCAATACGACCAGAAGACGTGCAAAGCCTTTTCGCTCGATGCACTGGCGCGACATTCCTGGATCACCGGGAAGCTGGCCCGAACGGTGGCCCAGGTCGAGCGGCAAAGCACCCAATTCCGCGAACAATGTTTTCTGGCCGGGATGTTGCATGACACCGGTCAGTTGATCCTGGCCTTTGAATTGCAGGACGAATATGCCGCTGTGATTTCCCAAGCCCGCATGCAAAACGTCCCGCTCTGGCAGGCGGAGCAGCAGTCGTTTGGAGCCAGCCATGCCGATGTGGGTGCCTATCTGCTGGCCTTGTGGGGCCTGCCCAATCCCATCATTGAAGTGGTCGCCATGCACCATCAGCCGGCCCGGTGCGCTGCCGCAGAGTTTTCGCCAGCCGTCGTGGTTCATGCCGCCGATGTCTTCGCCCATGAATTGTCCGGGGCGGAAACCGAGGTGACGCCGCCGCCGCTCGACACGGCCTATTTGGCCACCCTGGGTTTTGCCGAACGGATTGAAACCTGGCGGGACGCCTGCCGGGAAGCCATTGAACCTTGAAACCATGCGATGTTTATGAACGAAAAAATCTTATTCGTGGACGATGATCCCAATCTGCTGGCGGGGTGCGAACGGAATTTTCACCGCAAATACCAGGTGGAAACCGCCGAGGGCGGAGAGGCCGGGCTGCAAAAAATTGCGGAACGCGGTCCGTTCGCCGTGGTCCTCTCCGACCGTCAGATGCCGCGCATGGACGGCATCCAGTTTCTGGCGCTCGTGCGGGAACGCGCGCCGGACACCATCCGCATCATGCTCACCGGCAATGCCGATCTGGAAGGCGCCATCAAGGTGGTGAACGAGGGCAACATTTTCCGTTTTCTCACCAAACCCTGCCCGCTCGAAATCCTGGGCAAGGCCATTGAAGACGCTCTGGAGCAATACCGGCTGGTGACCGCTGAAAAGAACCTGCTTAACAAGACTCTGAGCGGCAGCATCAAACTGCTGACGGACATCCTGTCCATGATGGAACCCGAGTCGTTTGGCCGGGCTCAGACAATCATTGACACGGTTACCCGGAAATTCAAAGCGGAAAACGACTGGGAAGTTCCTTTGGCAGTCATGCTGGCACCGATCGGCAACGCCACCATTCCGCCGGAAATGCTGATTCGCGCCCGTGCCGGCATCAACCTGACGAAGGCCGAGGAGCAGATTCTTTCGCAACTGCCGGAAACCGCCGCCCGCCTGCTGGCCAACATTCCGCGCCTGGAAGGTGTCGCCCGCATCGTGCGCTATCAACGGAAAAATTACGACGGCTCCGGCCTGCCACAGGATGCGGTCAAGGGCGAGACGCTGCCGCTGGGATCACGCCTCCTGAAAATTCTAAACGAC